>JASEHB010000365.1:0-492 GCA_030018745.1 Desulfatibacillaceae bacterium
CTTTCCAGCACAAAGCGCACAAAGGCGCCTGCGTTTTTTGCAGCGCAGTCAACTTTGGCCGCATCTGCCAAATCCGGGTTTGCGGCAAAGGCTGGGCCTCCGGAAACCAGCAGGGTGTTGGAGGGCAGACCGGATGCCACCTGTATCAGGGCATCCTCCATGTCGTTTCGCAGCACCGTAAGCCCCAGCAGGCGGGGTTTTTGCTCAATGCAGGCGGCAAGTATGTCTTCCGGGGCCACCATAAGGCCTATGCGCCTTACAACAAGCCCCAGCGCGTTTGCCCAGGCTTCAATAACAGCAATGCCCTGGCCAATACCGTCATCCAGAGTGGCGGTGAGCATCACGGGCGGCCTGCCCCAAAGCCTGGCCGCCGGATTTGCCCTTTTCCATTCCAGCAGACTCCTTGCGGCCTCCATCCACTGGGATGAACTGATTGAGGCCCTGTTCTCAAGCTCTTGAAGGACTGCCTCTATTTGTTCGCGGAGAAGTTTC
>JASEHB010000365.1:502-3611 GCA_030018745.1 Desulfatibacillaceae bacterium
AGAAGTTTCATAATAAAAAGAGCGATTGCTCGTTTTTTTCTTGACTTAACGCATAAAAATAAGGGATAAACAATCAGTTAGATGCCACTCAGATTTCTTTTTGCACACTAAACCATTTAACAGGATTGAGTCCAGCCCTGTTTTGGGGCGGGCAAAAACTTTTTTCTGCGTGAAATTATGAGCACCCTATACTTGGTACGCCACGGCCAGGCCAGTTTCGGCCAGGCAGATTACGACAATCTTTCGCCTTTGGGAATACGCCAGTCCCAAATTCTGGCAAAACACCTTGCCCAAAGGGGGCTTGTGCTGGATGCGGCCTTTACGGGCGCCATGAAGCGCCACCATCAGACAGCAGAGCCGCTCAATCCTGCCCTTTCCCAGGCCGGGCTGCCGGAGTGCGAGCTTATCCAAAGCAATGCCTTTGACGAGTTTGACGCAGCAAGGGTTTGGCAGCACCAGATAAACCGCATGGTCAAGGAGGACCCCCAGGTGCGCATTGACCTGGACAGCCTGGCCAGCGACCCCAAGGCCTTTAACCGGCTCTTTGCAAAGGTTATGCAGCAGTGGGTGAGCGGCACCGTTGACCCGGAAATAGCTCCCCGCTGGCAGGACTTCACCCAAAGGGTTCGTCAGGGCGTGCGCCAAATCATGGAGGAGCACCCATCCAAAAAAAAGGTGGCTGTTTTCACTTCCGCCGGCCCGGTGGCCGCAACCGTCCAGATGGCCCTTTCCCTTACCGATGAAAAAACAATGGAGCTTGCCTTTCAGATATTAAATGCCTCGGTGACCGCTTTCACATACAGCCCCAAAGGGATAATTCTTTCGGTCTTCAACGATACTGGCCATCTTGCTGCTGCAAATGAGCCGGGCCTTTTGACCATCCGCTGAAAAACAGGGAGGAAAATCATGGATTTTACCATCTCCGAAAAAATGCAGGCAATTCTTGCGCTCATAAACGAATTTGTTGACCGCGAGCTTATTCCCCTTGAGCGCGAGTTTGCCACAAAGAGCTTTGCCCAGATGGAGCCAGCCCTTAACGCCAAGCGGGACATGGTTAAAAAAATGGAGCTGTGGGCACCCAATCACCCTGTAGAATACGGCGGCATGGGGCTTAACCTTGTGGAGCACGGCCTTGTTTCCGAGGCCCTGGGCCGCTCGCCAATAGGCCACTATGTTTTCGGCTGTCATGCCCCGGATGCGGGCAATGCCGAGATTCTTGCCCTGCACGGCACAAAAGAGCAGAAGGAAAAGTACCTTGCCCCCATAATTGACGGCAAAATAAGAAGCTGCTTTTCCATGACAGAGGTGGATCTGCCCGGATCCAACCCGGTAATGCTGGACACAACTGCCGTAAAAGAGGGCGGCAATTATGTCATCAACGGCCACAAGTGGTACACCACAGCAGCAGACGGCGCAAAGTTCGCCATTGTAATGGCCGTAACAAACCCGGAGCAGCCGCCTTATCTGCGTGCATCCATGATAATTGTTCCCACGGACACGCCGGGCTTTAACCTTGTGAGAAACATCCCTGTGATGGGCCATGCAGGTGACGGCTACTTTTCACACGGGGAAATACTGTACCAGAACTGCGCTGTGCCCCAGGAAAACCTGTTGGGCAGCGAGGGCCACGGCTTTGTTATTGCCCAGGAGAGGCTGGGGCCGGGCCGGATTCACCATTGTATGCGCTGGATTGGAATATGTAACCGGGCCTTTGATCTGATGTGCCACCGGGCCTGCCACCGCCAGATGGGGCCGGGCAAGACCCTTGCCAGCAAACAGATTGTGCAGCAGTGGGTTTCGGATTGCGCGGCAAAAATACAGGCCGCCAGGCTCATGGTGCTTCATGCTGCCTGGGCAATGGAAACAAAGGGCCACAAGGAGGCCCGCGATGAAGTCTCCATGATAAAGTTTGTTGTGGCAAACACAATGGTTGAGGTTGTGGACAAGGCCTTGCAGGTTCACGGCGGGCTGGGCATGACCGATGACACTGTTCTGGCCTTTTTCTTCCGCCATGAGCGGGCCGCCAGAATTTATGACGGAGCTGACGAGGTGCACAAGGTAAGTCTGGCCCGGAGGATACTAAAACGCTACGAGAACATAAGCATTCGCTGACAAAAGCCGTCTGCATTGCTTTTTTTGCCAATTGCATTACCGCATTCAGGCAAGGGCTGGCAGGTAAAGGGTGAATATTGAGCCTTTGCCAGGCTCGCTTTGCACAAGGGCCTGGCCCTCGTGGGCCATTGCCACGGCCTGAACAAGGGAAAGCCCCAGCCCAAGCCCCCGCTTTGAGCGGCTTTGGTCCCCCCGGTAAAGGCGCTCCCATATTTTTTCCCTTTCCCAGGGGGGAATGCCCGGCCCCTGATCGGAAACGGAAAAGGCCACCCCTTTTTCGTCTGCAAAAACCTTCAACAAAACCTCGCCATTGTCCGGGCTGTATTTCACGGCATTGTCCACAAGGTTGGCCGCCGCCTGCTTGACCCGGTTTTCATCAGCCCAGGCCAATACCGGTTCTTCAGGCAGATCAAGCTTTATGCTCACGCCGTTTTCATCTGCCAGAATTTCATAGAGATCCGCCACCGAGCGGGCCACCTCGCATACATCCACCTGTCCCAACGACAGGCGCATGGACCCTGTCTGGGCTTCAGCCACATCCATCAGGGTATCAAGCATGGTTAGCATTCGCTCCGATTCCTCAAGGCAGGTGGCAAGGGCATTGTGCAGGGCCTCGGAATCCTCGGGGCTTGCCAGGGCGAACTCCGCCTCTGTGCGCAGGCGGGTCATGGGGGTCTTAAAATCGTGGGCAACGCTGTCTAAAGAATTTCGCATGGCAATAATAAGCGCATCATTCTTTTCGAGCATCCGGTTGAAAAGCTCCACCAGGGCGCCCATTTCGCCCCTGCCTGCCGGGCCTTCCACCCGCTTGCTGGTTTTGCCCGTGTGCAGAATATCGCGCACTGTGGCAATTATTCGCCGCAGGGGCGACATGGCCCTGAAGGTGAGAAGCGCCCCTCCGGCAACCCCAAGGACGAACACCGGCAGAATAAAAAAAAGAAAAACCCGGCCAAGCTGGCGCATAATGAGCTGGCTTTGGGTGGAGCTTTTGCCCACC
>JASEHB010000007.1 GCA_030018745.1 Desulfatibacillaceae bacterium
CTGTTTTTGCTTGATTGTTGAAACAGCAATGGCTTTCTTTAACCACAATATGTTGTGGGCTTTTACGGACAAGGCACTCGCCATTGTTAACACATTGGGTTTAAAAGAGGATTTTTGCCTTCCGGGTTTTTGGGTAAAAGTAAATGACCGCCCGTTTTTTTGTTTTTTAATTACATTTTTTGTTGACAACGCTGTTTTAGGGGCCTATCTTGTTGTGCAAAGTAACCCAGCAGAATCTCGATATCAGCTAAGGGCAACACCCACCGCAGACGAGATGCTCTGGTTTCTTCAATTTGGGGGACCACAATCAAGGGTGATTGCAACCCGGTAAAGGTTCCCGGCATAACCGCCAAACGGTTTTTCCACAGACTCTTCTCCGGAGGGTTCCCCCAAAAGTACAACATCTTTTTTAAGGAGGGCAGTACCTTGGCTGAAGGAACAGTGAAATGGTTTAATGATTCAAAGGGGTTTGGCTTCATCGAGCAGGACGACGGACCAGATGTGTTCGTGCATTACTCTGCCATTGAAGGCACTGGCTTCAAAAGCATCGCCGAAGGCGAGCGGGTGAAGTTTGATGTGGTTGAGGGCAAAAAAGGCCCCGCCGCAGCCAATGTTATGAAAATCTAACATCGGCACCAATTTTTTTCCTTAAGAGGGGCGGTTGGCATTTTGCCAGCCGCCCTTCTTTTTTTTGCGCCTGCTGCATCAGGGTTGCATCAGGAATTCTTTTGAGGCCCTTTTTGGCCGGGGGCCTTGCCCATCCATTGGGGCTTGCCCAAAAAGGCCTTGATCCGCTGCTTCCATGCATTTGTGTCTGCATTGACAATGGCTGCGTATTTTTGGGAGGCGTTGTCTGCCATGAGGCACAGCGCCGGAACAACCACAAGGGTCAAAAGGGTTGCCACGCCAAGGCCAAAGATCACGGCCACGGCCATTGAACCCCACCACTGGGATGATTCGCTGCCGATGTCCCAGGCAAACTTCCTAAAATCAAAGCTTATGCCTGTGGCCATGGGCAAAAGCCCCAGTATGGTTGTGACCGCAGTGAGCAGAACAGGCCGCAGCCGCACAAGGCCTGCCACCATAAGGGCGTTACGGGCGGGCATTCCCAAATCTTTTTGCTTGAAATAGTAGTCTATCAAAACAATGGCGTTGTTTACCACAACCCCTGCAAGGCTTATAACGCCAATGCCTGTCATGATGACGCCAAAGGGCTTGCCTGTTATCACAAGCCCCAAAAACACCCCGATAAGGGAAAGCAGCACCGAGGCCATTACAATAAGCGGCGCAGACACGCTGTTGAACTGGGTCAGCAATACCAGGAGTATTATGCCTATGGCCGCCAGAAATGCCTTGGAAAGAAAGGCTGTGGCTTTGGCCTGCTCCTGCTGCTCGCCTGTGAAGGTAAAGTCGTAGCCTTTAGGCCAGGCATGTTGGGCAAGCTCTTTTTTAAGCACCGCGATTATGGCGTTGGCATTGCCGCCTTCGGCCAAATCTGCCGATACGGTTACAATTCTTTTTTGGTCAAGGCGTTGTATGGCTCCAATGCCGCTGCCCAAACTCACCTGGGCAACGGAGGTAAGCGGCACAGGCTCGCCGCCAGGCCCGGAAACGGTTATGCGCTTAAGGTTCTCCACAGACTGGCGGTCCGCTTCGGGCAGCCTTGCAATTATGTCGTACTCATCCTTGCCGTGGCGGAAAACCCCCACCTTGACCCCGTTTATGGCAGCCTTTACGGTATAGGCTATTGTGTAGGCATCCAGGCCCAAAAAGGCCGCCTTTTCCTTGTCTATGTTCACCCTCACTTCCGGCTTGCCGCGCACAAAGTCGTCTTTCACATCCACAAGCTGGGGGACCTTTTCCAGCTCTTTTTTAACCTGTGCGGCCAGTGCGCCCAGAATGGAAAGGTCCTCGCCGGAGATTTCGATATTCACCGGCGCTCCTGTGGGCGGCCCCCCCTCCTCCTTTTCCACCCGCACCTGGGCGCCTGTTATAAGGGCAAGGAGCTTGTCGCGGATTTCATCGAGCACTTCCGGGCTTGGCCGGGAGCGATCCTTGAAGTCCTCAAAATCCAGCACCACGGTGGAAAGATGGGTACCAGAACCCCCTTGGCCTGAAAATGGGTTGCCCCCAAGGGTGCCTATTTCACTAATGACAAATCGGATGTCCGGGTACTGGGTCACCACTTCTTCCACCTGCCGGACAAAGCGGTCGCTTGCTTCAAGGTTTGTGCCTTCAGGGGCCTGGATTCTTACATAGGCGCGCCTGGGGTCTGCTTCAGGGAAAAACTCCACGCCATTGTCGGAAATTGAATAGACAAATATGGCCCCAAAAAGCATTGCGATGGCCACAAAGACTGTCAGCAGCCGGTGGTTCAAGGCATGGTGGAGCAGCCAAATATAGGCCCTGTGGATTTTTGGAGGCTTGCCATCCCTTGCTTTGAGCGCTTTTTTGGGAATCCGCTGAAAACGGGCGGAAAGCACGGGATTTATGACCAGGGCTACAAAAAGGGAGGATGCCAGGGCCATGATGAGGGTCTGGGGGAGAAAACCCATGAACTCGCCCATTATGCCAGGCCAGAAAAGCATGGGGAAGAAGGCCCCGCAGGTTGTGAGCGTGGAGGTGATGACAGGCCAGGCCACCTCGTCTGTGCCTATGCTTGCGGCTTCCGTACTGGATTGGCCGTCCTGCATATGGCGGTAGATGTTCTCCACAATGACAATGCCGTTGTCCACCAGCATTCCCAGGGCAAGAATAAGCGAGAACAGCACCACCATGTTTAAGCTCACATCAAAGGCTGTGAGCAGCATGAAGGTGAGAAACATGGAATAGGGAATGGCCAAGGCCACAAGAAATGCGGAGCGGCCTCCTATAAAAATGAAAATAACAACCAGCACCAGCACAAGGCCCGAAAGGATGTTGTTCTCCAGGTCCGCCACCATGAGCCTTACATCATCGGACTGGTCTGCCGTGAGGGCGATGTTGAGGGCCGCCGGGAACTGGTGGCGCATCTCCTCCACCACCTTTTTCACCCCGTCAGTCACCGCGATTATGTTTTCGCCCGTGCGCTTCTGCACACTCAAGGTGACGCTTCGCTCCCCGTTGATGCGCGAAAGGGTCAAAGGCTCCCGGAACGAGTCGCTTATGTTTGCAATATCCCGCAGATAAACTGGCTTGCCCTCCCGCATGAAGGCGACAATGGAAAAGATTTCTGAAGGATCTGCAAATTCTTCCGGCACCCGGACAAGGAACTTGGCATCCCCAATATCCATGCTGCCAGCAGGCATGTTAACATTGCCGCGGGTAACGGATTCTATGATGGAGGAAAATGGCACATTGTAGGCCGCCACCCTGTCCAGATCAAACTCCACATGGATTTCCCGCTCAAGCCCGCCGCTTATCTGGGCATCCAGAACGCCGGGAACCGCAACAATTTTGTCTTCCAGGTCTTCGGCAAAAGACTGGAGGCGGCGCAGGGAAAATGGGCCGGAAAGAACCACACGGATGACGGGAATGTCCTGGAAATTGAGCTCAATGACCTTGGGGTCTTCGGGCAGATCTGGAGGCAGGTCGTTTTTTGCCTGCTCCACCTTGTCGCGCACCTTTTGCAGGGCGTCATCAATATTAACGCTGGGCAGAAACTGAACCGCCACATGGCTTATGCCTTCTGCCGAGGTTGAGCGCACCTCTTCGGTATCTGCAAGGCCACGGAGCTGGCGCTCAATGGGTATGGTGATGAGTTTCTCGATGTCTTCGGGGGCCACACCCTCGTAATCTGTCGTAACAAAAACAAAGGGTATGGTTATGTCCGGAAAGGACTCCCTGGGAAGCGAAACATAGGAATAAATGCCCGCCACCACGATGATGACCAGAAGCGCCATCACCGTTATCTGTCGGCGCAGGGCCATCTGATTTATTATCATCTTATCTCCAGGGGTGTGCCTTCTTCCACAAGGGTCTGGCCTGCAACAATAAGGTTGTCGCCCGGCTCAAGGCCGGAAAGAATCTGAACCCGGTCTCTTTTAATCAGGCCTATCTCCACTGTTCTAGCTCTGGCGACTCCATCCTCCTCCACATAGACTATCCGCTCACCGGCCTTATCCACCAGGGCGAAAAGAGGTACTGCAATGGCATCCTCAATGGCCCGGCGTAAAAGGCTTGCCCGCACAATCATGCCGGGCCGCAGGGCTGCTTCAGGGTTTTTTGTTTCCATGCGCACGGAAAAGGTGCGCGTGGCAGGGTTTGCGGCAAAGGACACAAAGTTCACAACGCCCGTGTAGGAGCGGTCCGGCAGGGCATCAGCGGTTATCGTGGCAGTCTGGCCAACGGACATAAAGCGGACATCCAGTTCGGGAATATCCACAAAAACCTTTATGCGGCTTGTATCCACAATATGGAAAAGGGGCATACCGCGATCCACAAACTCGCCCTGATCTGCAAACCTGGCGTTTATGACACCATTTATGGGGGAGCGAACAAGGCCGTTGTCCAGTGCGATTTGCGCTTCCTTCAAAGCCCCCTGGGCCAGGGCAAGCTCTGTTGCGGCCCGGTCAAGCTCCTCTTTGGTCACAACATTTCTGGCAAAAAGCTGCCTGCGCCGCTCATACTGGCTTCGGGCAAGGTCCAGGGCAGCCTGTGCCCTTGCAAGGGAGGCCTCCAGAATTTTTACATCAATGCGGGCAATAAGCTGGCCCTCTTCCACAGAATCGCCCTTGTCAACGCCCACCCACTCCATCTGGCCGCCGGTAAGGGCTGAAAGGGTGATGTCCTGCCATGCCTGGGTCTGGGCGGGCAGGGTGAGGATGTCCTCAAGGTATTGGGGAACAACTTCGACAACCTTCACGGGCACGGTCGCTACAACCCGCGAGTCATTTTGGATTGCGCGCATCTGGGAAGGAGGAATGGCCGGCATGACCATAAAAATGGCAACCGTTGCCAGGCATCCGGCAACCAGGCCCAGCACAAATAAAATTAGACGCATGAAGTTACCTGTCTTTCTTTGTTCTTAAAGCGCTGTCTGCTGCGCTATTGAAATGCCATAAAAACACCCTTAACCCCCATTGTGTCAAGTCCTGCATGGGCTTAAATCTTTAGAAATTTGGTTTTCCGGCTTTGACCCTGCCACAAGGCCGTGGTACGGATGTCTTAAAATCCGGCCTAAAAAAGCTACCATTCACAGGTCTGTTGCAGGGCATGGCTTTTTTGCGTTAATATTGTTAAGATTGAACCTGTTGTGAGTTTGAGCTTGCCAAAAGGCCCCGGCAGTGGCAGACTGCAAATTGTCAGGGGGCCTGCATTAAACTGTGATATGATTTTTTGGTGCGCTTTTTGTAGGCTGCATAAAGCGTGGGTGCCAGGTCTATGACAGACCCTTGGCTGTTTTAATTTTATTTGCTTTTACAGGCTGTTATCTGCCATGTCCGGCAAATGCTCCAAAAAGCGGCCCGGAAGGCGGATTTGCGCCAAGCCATCATATTTCGGGTGCCATGCAAGATAACCAGTGGAATGCCCACAACGCCCAAAACCGCTCCTGGAATCTTGTTTTGCTTTCCGTGGCCGTAATTCTTTATCTTACGCTCGCCATTTTAAGCATTGTGTACTACGGCAGGCTGGAAGCTACTGGTAGCCAGAGCTTGTGGAAATACACCCTGCTGGTCTTTTTTGTCCTGTCGTTTTGCTCCTACATGATTTACTACCAGAAAAAGCTGCACAGCTTTGCAGAAATACTTTCACGCGAGCAGGAGACCGCCAGAGGCCTTTCACGCAACCTGGAAACATTAAGCTCACTTCTGGAAGTAAGCTCCAGCATCAACTCCCAGAAGAACCTGGGCGAAATTCTGGACACAATAACCGGCCAGATGCTCACCTGCTTTAAGGCGGACCGCAGCTCCATAATGCTTTTGGACGAGCCGAGCCAGACCCTGCGCACCCAGGCATGCAGCGGCGAGAATTCCGCCATCACAAAAGAGGCAATAATCCCTGTGGGCCAGGGTGTTTCCGGCTGGGTGGCCGCCCACGGCCAACCCCTTCTTCTTAACGGCAAGGTGGATGATTCAAGGTTTCCCGGAGCCATCAAAAAAGCATCCCTCATAAGCTCATCCCTTTGCGTTCCCCTTATGCTGGCCCAAAAGTGCATCGGTGTGCTCAATGTCAACATAATGGACTCTGAACGCACATTTTCCGAAAGCGATTTGAAGCTTCTGGATATCTTTGCCAACAACGCCGCTGTTGCCATCCACAACTCGAAGCTGGGGGAGGAAAAGGACCAGCGGGTACGGTTGCAGACCATGCTCGGTCAGCTCCACAGCCCCCAGGTGGTGCAAAAACTGGTGGAGAGAATCAGCGAGGGCGCCTCTCCCACAAGGGTAAGGGAGAAGGTGGAGCTTACCATTCTGTTTTCGGATATCCGGGGCTTTTCGGATATGTTAAACACCATTGACCCGGAGCAGATAATGAGCTTTCTTGACGCCTTTTACAGCGACATGAACACAGCGGTCTTTGACAACGAAGGCAGCATTGACAAGTTCATCGGCGATGAGGTCATGGCCTTTTTCGGCGCGCCCCTGCCCCTGGAAAACTCGGCGGAAAACGGCCTGAACACGGCCCTTGTAATGCTTGAATATTTCAAGAAGTTAAGAAGCCGCTTCATTGAAAAGAACCCGCAATTCGGCAAGCTGGGTCTTGGCATAGGCGTCAACCACGGAGCGGTGGTGGTGGGCAATGTTGGTTCAGCCTCCCGCTATGAGTACACGGTAATCGGCACAGCCGTGAATTTGGCCCGCCGTCTTTGCGCCCATGCAGAGCCGGACCAGATTCTCACCACCCGCAGCACCCTGGAAAAATCCGGAATGGACTGCCCGGCAGAGGCCCTCCACAGAATCACATTCAAGGGTATTCCTGATTCTGTTAGCGTTTGCCGGATTTACAACTTCAACGGAAAGGCCAAAGTTCAGGAATCTTGAGCTTTTTCCCCAAAGACAGAAACAGCGCATTGACAGACGCAAAGTTTTACGGTTAATAATATAGGGATAAGTATGTGCCATAAGGTTTGGTCTCGCAGATAAAGAACCTGGGCATAAAGATTTCCGGCTGGCTGCAAGCGCCGGCGAATAAGTCGCGGCTAAAAAAATGAACCAGGGCAGCAGCCCTGCAACCTTAAAGCAGCCTTTTTTAGGCATACCTTTTTAACAAGCAAGAAAGACCACGCGCCAAAACAAGTTTTGCCCGGACGCCGCCGGGCTTTAAAAATCCCAGACAGGCCAGACGGACAAAAAACCATGGGCTGAAGCACAAAGCCTTGCCGGACTTTGGGTCGGCCAACCAGAAAAGTGTTATGCAATTGCTTGGGCCAGGGCCTTATAAAAGCGTTTCGGCCCGCTGATATTCTTGTCACCATCCCCATTACTGGCGCGCGTAACGGCCGCGGAGCTTAAAGCTGCAGATGGATTTGAGGACACGCATCCAGTCGCTTTTCAAAGAGGCGGAGATTTATCGGCAGCAAGGCCTGCTTGAGGAATCCAAGGCCAAGTACCAGGATGTGATGGGGCTTCTGGAAAAGAACCCCAACATCAAGAATCGCGATCAGCTTCTTGGCGCCCTCCAGAAAAAGGTTCATGCCGTATCCCGCGAGGTTCAGGAGCTTGATGAAAAGCTTTCCCCAGAGCAGGTTCCGGGCAATGTCCAGGATCTTGTAAAAGGCTTTTTTGCCGAGCCTGCCAAAGACAAAGACCAGGGAGCGGCAGCCTTCAAGGGGGCAATCGCCCTTGCCCAGCTTCGCCAGTTTGATCGGGCTTTAGCCGAGTTCTCCCGGCTCCTTGAAAACGAGGCCATGCGGGTGGCTGCGGCAAAAAATGTTCTCAAGTGCCATCTGGCCATCAAGTCTGTTGATGCTGCGGTGGAGCAGTACGATAAATGGCTTGAGGAAGAGCTTTTTTCCAATGATGAGCTTGAAAACATAAGGGTTTTCTTTGAAGAGCTAATGACAAAGAAAGGTGTGTCTGTTTTCCTCAAGCGCCGTCAGGGGTCTGTTTTCGAGCCTGAAACTGCGCCCTTGGAGGAAGTGACATCCCTAAAAATAGCGCCAAGCGCCGTGGAAATGGCTGCCGAAGCCGCAGCAGAAGAAGCGGTGGAAGAGGATCAGATAGAAATCTGCTCCCTGGAAATAACGCCCCTGGCAGGCCCCAAAAAGGGCATTCCCATTGAGCTGGATGTTTCCGCCCAGGCAGGCAACAAGCTTCACATCACCGTACCCGCAAAGGATGCAGACTACCTTGAAGGCATTGAATCGGGCCAGCATCTGGACGACCTTCAGTTTTTCAGCCACTTTGTCATGTTCCGGGGGGGCGGAGTAGTGCTGGCCAAGCGCAAAATCGAGTCCGGCGCCCGCAAGGGCGACTACAACATTTCCATCCGCATGGAAGCCCCCGGCACCCAGGGATGACAAAGAGGGCCTTGTTGGCCTGCCTTAAGGCTGCTGCCTGTCTTTAGGACAGAGCCTTTTTTGTCTGTCAGGGTCCGTCTTGCCCCTTTCCTGCCCCTGTATTGCAGCAGGCTACATCTTGTTTTGTGCAAAAATAAGGATGTGTTCCATGAGACTTTTTGCATCAGCCCTTTTGCCTGTTTTTCTTGCCCTGGCCTTGGCTGCGCCCGGCAACTCCCTTGCCAGGACCAAGCTGTTTGCCCTGCCCGAAAGGGGAGCGGTGAGCATAGTTATGGATCAGCCCGGAATTGCCCTTGTGGAGGAAGAGAGGGTTCTTTCCCTTCAACAGGGCATAAACCAGGTGGATTTTTCCTGGGGCGGGGTCATGCTGGACCCGGATTCCATCCGCATTGCCGTCATAAATCCCCCGCAGGCGGCCACCTTGCTCAAAGTGAGCTATCCACCCGGCGAATCTGCCCTTATCTGGGATATTGCAGCCTCAAAAGCAGCCAGGGTAACCATTGTCATCAGCTACATTTTAAATTATCTGGACCGGCTTGCAGCCTATCAGGGCCTGGTCAACCAAGGGGAAACCTTGTTGGAGCTTTCTTCCTTTTTTGTGATAAGGAATTTCTCCGGCGAGAGTTTTTCACCGGCCCAAGTCTCCATGCCGCCTGCCGGAGAAATCTCCCTTGACCTTGTCCACGGCCAGACAACACGGCATCTGGCCTGGCGCACTGCCTCCATACCCATTGAAAAGGTATGGATATTCGATGCAGCCAGCCACCCCTGGGAAAGAAGCCAAGCCCCGGACGCAGGAGGGCTTCCGGTGAGCTACCGCATTGTCAACAACCGCGCTTCCAACCTGGGCGTTTGGCCTCTGCTGCCAGGCAAGATTCGCATTTTCGGGCAGGATGGCAAGGGCGAGTCCCTCTTTTTGGGAGAAAGCAGCCTGAACCTGACCCCTCTGGAAGAACCCGCCCTTGTGAGCATAGGACAATCGCGGGATGTGGTTGTGACCCAGAACAAAATGCGCCAAACAAGGGTAAACGAGCGGAAAAACACCCGCGGCCGAGTGGTGTTGTACGACACGGATGAAATTATTGAAGCCAAAATCGAAAACTTCAAGGACCAGCCTGCTGTGGTGATGCTGTACCAGCACATTCCCGGCCAATGGCAGCTCGTAAACAGCAGCCTGGACTTTTCGCGGAAAAACGCCAACACCCTGGAATACGAAGTCCGGCTTGCAGCAGGCCAGGCAAAGAATCTTGTCCTGCACTATCAGCGCAAAAATGTCCGGAATTAGCTGCCGGATTATATGATTTCACAATAAATTGTTGTGATTGGCGCAATTTGCCATGGTCTCTCCCAAAAAAAGCGCAAAAAAAGCCAAGTCCGGGCCAGGGGCGTTGGACCCTGCCAGCATTCCCCTTGAAGGCGTCCACTGCATAGAGGCCAGCGCCGGAACGGGCAAGACCCACCAGCTTTGCAACCTTTATATCCGGCTGGTTGCGGAAAAGGGCCTTTCTGTTGAGAGAATACTGGTTGTCACCTTCACCCGCGCTGCTGCCCAGGAGCTTTCCGAGCGGCTGCGGGCAGGCCTTGTCAGGGCGCTGGATGTTTTTGAGGGAAGATCCTCAAAAGAGCCTTATTTTCAGACCCTGGCAAAAAGAAACCCCCAAACCGGCGCCCTTTTTCTCCGCCATGCATTAAAACGGTTTGACCAGGCTTCCATCTTCACAATTCATGGCTTCTGCCAGCGCCTTCTTTCCCGCTATGCCTTTGAAAGCCAGGCCCCGTTTGATCTGGCGCTTCACACGGATTCCCGGCCCTTTTACTCGCAGACAGCAAAGGATTTCTGGCGCACCCATTTTTACAATGCCCCCCGGCACATTGCCTATCGAGCCTTAAAATCAGGCCTTGCCCCAACCCATTATGAAGGCCTGCTCAACTCCTGGAGCAAGCACAGCAACCTTGCCATAAAAACCGGCCAAAAACTTGAAACAATGCCAAGCGCCCAGGTCTTTGAAGATTCAGCGGCCAGGGTGCGCGAAAGCTGGCCGGGCCTGCGTAAGAAAGTGATGAAGCTTCTGGCCCATAAGGACCTGTATGACAAGGATTACGGAAAGTCTGCAATTCCCAAGGATGGAAGCCCCAGCGCAAGGCAGACAAAGCTTGAGCAACTGCAATCGGACATGGATAAATGGGCGGATACAAGCACGCCCGCCTTTCCTGTTTTTGACAATTTTCTCCTGTTCACCCTGTCAAAAATTCAGGACTCTGTTTACGGCAAAAAAAACGGTAACAAGCTTGATTGCGGAAAGCTTGAGCCTTTTTTCGCCCTCTGCGAAGATTGTCTTGAAAAGTATCATGATCTTTTGGAAAACTCGGATCTCTACCTTGCCCACCTGGACTGCGAGATTTTTGACTTCGCCGCTCAACACCTTGCAAAAGCAAAGCAAAAGGCCGGCGCAATTTTTTATACCGATCTCATCGAGCTTGTTAAAAAGGCCCTGGAAGGCCCCCATGCCAAGGCCCTTGAAAAAGAGATGGCCCAGGCTTACGGCGCTGCTCTGATTGACGAGTTTCAGGACACGGACAGCTCGCAGTACGCCATTTTCCAAAAAATTTTTGCCCGGCCCGGCAAGGCCCTCTACCTTATCGGCGATCCCAAGCAGGCAATTTACGGATTCAGGGGGGCAGACCTTTTTTCCTACCTTGATGCTGCAAACAAGGCGGATATGCGCCACACCCTGAATGAAAACTGGCGCTCCGAGCCTGATCTCATAAAAGGCGTAAACACTGTTTTTGGAAAAACCAAAAAGCCTTTTGTGCTTGATGACATTGAGTTTTACCCTGCCCTGGCAGCCCCAAAAAAGCAGCCTCCCCTTGTGCTTCCCGGCAAAAAAGGCCCCCTTGCCATATGGTACTGCCCTCCAATTGAAAAAGACGGCGGCCTTGCCCCCACAACCAAGGGCATCATAAACCCGCTTATATACCAGGCCATTGTTGCCAGGGCATCACAGCTTCTGGACTGGGGCCGCAAAGGCAAGGCCTTTGTGGGGGATGAGCCTCTTGCAGAAAAGCACATGGCCGTGCTCACCCAAAGCAACAAGCAGGCCATTGAAACCCAGCAGCATCTCCGGGCAGCAGGCATTAACAGCGTTCTTTACACCAATGATTACCTGTTCAATGCCCCCCAGGCCGGGCAGATGCTCCGCCTGCTTGAGGCTCTTGCAAGGCCCAGGGACATAGGGGCCATCCGAGGGGCGCTTGCAACGCCGCTTATGGGCTGGTCGGCAAAGGAAATCGCCAGCCTTGAGGAAGATGGCAAGAAATGGGAAAAAGTGCAGGCTCGCTTTGCAAAAGGGCACGAAAGGTGGCGCGAGCTTGGCTTTTTTCCCATGCTTTTTCATTTTTTCAGGGATGAGGCTGTTTTTGAGCGCCTGCTTGCCGGGCCGGACGGAGCGCGGGCGCTTACCAATGTGCTGCATATGGCAGAGGTTGTTTTTGCCGCGGAAAAAGAGTCCCGACTTGGCATGAGCACGCTTTTGAAGTGGCTTGCACGGGCATTGCAGGAAGATTCGTCAGAGGATGAGGAAAATCAGCTCCGTCTTGAAAGCGATGCACTGGCCATGCAGGTCATCACAATCCATCGCTCCAAGGGACTTCAGTTTCCGGTGGTTTTCTGCCCCTTTCTGCTTGACGGGCTGGCAAGCAACAAGGGAAGCTTTTTTTATCACGACCCTGATAATGACGGGCAGCTCACCCTGTGCCTTAAAGACCCCGGCGACAATTCAAAGGCCCTTTCCGATTATGAGAATTTGGCCGAAAGAATCCGCCTTTCCTATGTGGCCCTTACCAGAGCCAGGAATTACTGCGCCTTTGCATGGGGCCCCATCAATGCGACCTATAATTCACCTCTTGCCTACATTGTTCATGGCGCGCCCCAAAACGCAAAGCCCCATGAGCTTGTGAGCGCTCTTTGCGCACAGACAAAGGCCCTGAACCCGGCAAGCGATTTTGAGCAGGCCTTGAACAGCCTGGCAGAGGAGTCGGATGGCGCCATTAGCGTGGAGGAGTTGCCTTCAACCATTGTGCCGTTAGGGCCGGAAAAGCCCTTTGAGCCGGAAGCCATGACCTGCCGGGCCTTTGATGGAAGTGTGGATTGCTCCTACCGCATATCAAGCTTTTCAAGCCTTGTCTCAAAGGTTTCCCACCTTAAGGACTCCGCTGGCTGGGATGAGCCGGATGAGCCGGCTTTGGCCCCAGGCCCAGGCCCTGACCCTGCATCTGACATTGCGCCGGAAGAGCCTTCACACAAAAAGGCTCTGGACATCTTTGACTTTCCGCGCGGCCCCCATGCAGGAACAATGCTCCATGCCCTTTTTGAGGAAACGGATTTTGACCAGGCCGATTTGGCAGCGGTTAAAAAAACCGCCTCCCGTGTGCTGGCCCGCTTTGGCTTTGATAGCGAATGGGCAGGGTCTTTGGCGCAAATGTTTATGGAGGTGACAGCCTGCCCTCTGGATTTGTCAATCCCCGGCCTTGCCTTGAACCGGATTGCCCGCTCAAAGCGCCTTGATGAGATGGAGTTTTTTTTGCCTGCCAAAACATTTTACGGCCAGGATCTTTTTCTGGCGTTAAAAGATGTGGGCAGCATACCGGGCATGGAAAATGCCACCAAAGCCCTGGCATCCCTTAACCTTGCGCCTGTGCGCGGATTTATCCGCGGTTTTGTGGACTGTGTTTTCTGCCACCAGGGCCGCTATTTTCTTTTGGATTACAAGTCCAACCACCTGGGGGACAGCGTGGAGGATTACAACAGCCGCGCCCTGGCCCAGGCCATGATAAGCCACCACTATTACCTTCAGTACCACATCTATGCCCTGGCCCTTTCCCGGCACCTTGCCGGAATTCTGCCAGGCTATGACTATGAAAAGCATTTCGGCGGGGTTTTCTACCTTTTCCTACGGGGCATGAATCCTGCTAAAGGGCCGGAATACGGCGTTTTTAAGGACAGGCCCCCCTTGCAGAGGATTCTTGAACTGGAAAAGAGGCTCTGCCCATGAATTCCCTAAAACTCCAATCAATTGACAAGCATTTCGCCGCCTTCTGCCAAAGGCTCAACAAGGCCGCCAACCCCGCTCTTTTTGATGCAGCAGTCCTGGTTAGCGCTGCTGCGCGGGCCGGGCACACCTGCATCAATTTAAGCCAGGTATTTGAAGGAGGCCTTGATGCGCCCGGCGAAAACACCGGCGGCAAGGCAGTAGCAACAAAAATCAAAACCTTTGAAAACTTTGTAAAAGAGGTGAAAAAGAGCCAGGTGGTGGCAAGCCCCGGCAACAATGCCCCCCTTATTCTGGACAATGATAACCGGCTCTACCTGCACAGGTTTTTTGCAGATGAACAAGACATTGCCAGCGCCATTGGCCAGCGATGCCAGGGCTTTGATGATAAAATAGACCTGGCGCTTTTGAAAAAAGGCTTAAACCTTTTTTTTGACAAAGACGCCGCAGACCAAAAACTGGCCGCAGCAACAGCGGTTCTTCGCCGCTTCTGCGCCATTTCCGGCGGGCCGGGAACAGGCAAAACCTACACGGTCGCCCGCATTCTGGCCCTCATAAAGGATCAGACTCCAACAGCCCGCATAGCCCTTTGCGCACCTACGGGCAAGGCGGCAGCCCGCCTGGGTCAGTCTGTGGATGATGCCCTGGCAAATCTTCACAAGCCTCTTGAAGGACCGGCCCCAGGCCAGGCTTCAACCGTGCACCGGCTTTTGGGCAGTAATTTCCACGGCGAGGGCTTTGCTCACAACAGCCACAACCTGCTGCCCGTGGATGCCCTTGTGGTGGACGAAGCCTCCATGGTGGATTCCTCACTCATGGCTTCCCTGGTTCGTGCCCTTCCAAAGCAGGCCAGGCTTATTCTTTTGGGGGATCGCAACCAGCTTTCCTCTGTGGCTCCCGGCTCCGTGCTGGGAGACATTGCCGGGCCTTTGCCGGTGGATGAAAAATCCCCGGACTTTGCCGACCTGCTGGCCCGCGCTACCGGGCAGAAGGTTCCCAAGGCCGCGCCCGGCTCGCCGCCCATTCTTGACTGCATTGCCACACTCACCCAAAACCGGCGCTTCAAGGATGACTCGCCCCTGGCAAGGCTTGCAACCGCTCTTGTAAACGGCAGGGCAGATGAGGCAATAGCTGTTCTGGAAGGCAGCCAAGAGAAAACAGAGGTTTTCTGGAATCTGGACAGCCGCAGGCTTGCTGCAAAAATCCGCAAGTGGAGCCTTGATGGCTACAACAGCTATCTTAAGTCCGAAACCCCCCAGGAGGCCCTTGTAAACCTTAATAAATTCCGTATCCTTTCAGCCCTGCGGGAAGGGCCTTTGGGGTCTGTGAGAATTAACGAGCAGTTTGAGCAGAGCCTTGTTGCAGAGGGCCTTGTGCGCTACGAGGCCCGGCCCTGGTACAGGTTGAAGCCGGTTATGGTGGTGCAGAACGACTACCAGGCAGGGCTTTTTAACGGCGACATAGGCCTTTTTGCAGAAAATGAAGTGCATTTTCCGGCTGCCTCCAACAGGACGGCTGCATTCAAGCCCATCATGCTGCCTTGCTTTGAAACGGCCTTTGCCATGACAGTCCACAAAAGCCAGGGATCAGAGTTTGATTGCGTGCTGCTGGTGCTGCCTCCTGCGGATTCGCCCATTTTAAGCCGGGAGCTGCTTTACACGGCCGTGACCCGCAGCCGGGAGCAAATTCTTGTCTGCGGTGACCCCAAGTCCATTGCATCAGCAGCAGCCCGCCGGACAATGCGCTTTTCCGGCCTGCAAGAAGCCCTGTGGGGCAAGGGCTGACAAGCTGTTTTTACATTCCGGCAATTTGCAGCAGCAACCTTTTTGCGCCTTTTGCCAAAATCGGTTATAAGAAAAACTCTTGAGCCAGTCATCAGCAATAACAGGGGTAATATCCCCTTAAAGCAGTTATCGGCATTTATAATGGAAACCCGTTGGGTGTTGAAACAACCGGATTTTGACCTTGTGCGCAGCCTTTCCCGCGAGCTGGACTGCCATGAGGCCGTGGCCGCAGCCCTGGTTAACCGGGATCTTGCAAGCCCCGACAAGGCCCGCCGCTTTCTTTCCCCCGCCCTTGCAAACCTTTTGGATCCCTTTTGCTTTGCAGACATGGACAAGGCCGTTCAGAGGGTCTGGCAGGCTCTTTTGAACAGGGAAAAAATCTGTATTTTCGGAGATTACGATGCTGACGGCATAACCTCCACAGCCCTTATGCAGGAGTTTTTGAGCGCCCTTGGAGCGGATTGCAGCACCTACATACCCCACAGGGTGGATGAGGGCTACGGTCTCAAGGAGGAGCACATCCAGACCCTTGCGGGCAATAAGCTTGTGATAACAGTTGATTGCGGCATAAGCTCCCACAAGGCCATTGAAATGCTTGCCCGCGAGGGAATTGATGTGGTTGTGACAGACCACCACACGCCTGGGCCAACCCTGCCCGATGCTGTTGCCGTGATAAACCCCAAGCGGGGGGATTGCCCGTCTGGCCGGAGCTTTCTTGCAGGGGTGGGCGTTGCATTTTTCCTATGCGTCTGCATAAGGGCCTTTGCCAGGGATAAAGGTTTTTTCGGCTCAAAACCGGAGCCGAATTTAAAGGAATTTTTAGACCTTGTGGCCATAGGGACCCTGGCGGATGTTGTTCCTCTTGTGGAGGAAAATCGAATCCTTGTTTCTGCTGGCCTTGAGGTCATTCAAAAAAGGCGGCGTCCAGGCATAGCAGCCCTGCTGGATGTCTCCGGCGCAGGCTCAAGCCCCATAACCGAGCAGATGGTGCTTTTTGGCCTTGCCCCGCGCATAAATGCAGCAGGAAGGCTGGAGCACGCGGATGCAGCCCTGGAGCTTCTTCTTACAGAAGACTCCTGCAAGGCGTCTGATCTGGCAGCCCGCCTCAACTCCATCAACCTTGCCCGCCGCAGCGTGGAAAAGGAAATGCTGGACCAGGGCCTTGCCCTTCTGGTTGAAAAGCCATCCCTGGCAGCCTCAAAAATACTTGTGCTGTGGGATGAAAACTGGCATCCGGGCGTCATGGGCATTGTGGCCTCGCGGCTCGCCCAGCGCTTTAACCGGCCCGTGGCCCTGTTGAGCTTTCAGGGCAACCTTGCCAAAGGCTCTGCCCGAAGCGTTGCCGGAATTGATCTGCACCAATGCCTCACAGACTGCGAGGACCTTCTGGAAGCATTTGGGGGCCATGCAATGGCTGCGGGGCTGACCCTCAAGCAGGAAAACTTGAAGGCCTTTGTTGCGGCCCTTAACCGGGCTGTGGAAAACCGCGCAGACGAGCAGGCCTTTGCCCGCACCCTCACCGCGGACTGGGTTCTTGATCTTAATTCTGCTGATGAAAGGCTTGCCTTTGAGCTTGATATGCTCCGGCCCTTTGGGCCTGGCAATGAAGAGCCAATGTTTGCAGCCCATGATCTTTCCGTGTGCTGGTCGCGGCTGGCAGGGGAAAAACACCTTGTAATGGGCTGGCTCCAGGCAAATTCCCCGCCCAGGCAGGCCATCTGGTTTGGCGCAGGGGCCTGCCTTACCAAGGGGGAGTTTTTATCCGGCGCGCTTTTCCATGTGCGCAAAAACCCTTACGGCAACGGCAAAAATGTCCAGCTTGTCGCCAAAGATGTAAGGTAGCCAAAGCCCAAGTCATTTAGCCGCAAGGCTTAACATTGCTGCATTTCCAGGCAGGGCAAAGCCCTTTTGCACAAATGTCCCCATCATCCCTGTTGCACACACCCAAACCCCAAAGGCTTTGATCAAGAACAGCCTTAATTCCTTTACCCTTTTTCGCCCCGGCAAGCCTTAGCCCCCCCTTGCCAGCCTGTCCAATTTTCTGCTGATGACTACAGTTTGACTACAGAAGGCTGTTTTTTGCCACCCGTAAAAGAAAATCGGGGCTTGGCCTGCTACCAAGTCCCCGATATTCTTTGTTTTTTTTGGTGCCGGAGGTCGGAATCGAACCGACATGGGCTTACGCCCACTGGATTTTGAGTCCAGCGCGTCTACCAGTTTCACCACTCCGGCGAAGTTTTCGGATGCTAAAGAATTGCCGCCTTCTTGTCAATCCCGTGAAGTTATTTTTATTGTGCTGCACAATCAGCCAGGAGTCCGCCCTAAAGCCAGGGAGCCTTGCAATTAAATCTGTTTTCAACCTTGGCGGGCTAAATTTAGGCTTGACATGGTTGCTGACAATGAAATATATGAGTATATGTTCATATACTTCATTGACTTG
>JASEHB010000366.1 GCA_030018745.1 Desulfatibacillaceae bacterium
CTTTTTGCTTTAACAGGGCAGGGCTTTTAGAAAAAGTAGCTCAAACCAGCGGAAAAAATATAGGCCTCCATCTCGCTGTCCACATTGAGGCCTGCATATGGATTATAGATAATGGTTGTAAGATCCCGGTGGTTTAAAAGCTTGCTGGTGGTTTTGTCTTCCTGGCGGCTGGAGATCTTGTCTCCCTTAAGATAGGCAAAGGCAAGGTCCAGGTTTGTATTCCGGGTGAGCTTGAAGCCCAAGCCTCCGGAATAGGCATTTATGTCCGGAAGGGCGAACATGAGATCGCGGAATTCCTCTTTGACGGAGCTTGGCCGCATCTCATAACCCAGGCGCAGGGTCAGCCAGTGAAGAGGCATCAGCTCAAGGCCTGCGCTCCAGTGGGCTGTGTCCTTGGTGTGGCGGTCAAGCACCAGGGTGTTGGAAGGATGCTGGTAGGCCAGAAGCCTTGCCACCTTCAATATCTGTATGCCCTGGTCAAACTTGAAAACATTCTGGGCCATTGCTGACCATTGCACCCAGTGGATATCGAACAGAAACTTGGCCTGCTTTATGGGCTGAATTTTTATTCCTGCCTGAAAGCGTCTGGGAAGCTCCATTTCCAGGGTGGCCCGGCCCCGCTCGAACTCCACGCCGCCTTCTGTTGGCAGGCCGAGAGCCTCGGTAAAAATGGCGATAATCTGGTTTGAAACAAGCCAGTCCATCATGTTACGCCAAGGCTTGTGGTATTCAATCATGTAATTGCCGCCAAACTTGGCCTTTGTCTCGCTCTGGTAGGTGATTCCCGCAGCAAACCAGTCTGTCGGTTCCCACAGCAGGCCAAGGTTGTAGCTGGTGGTAAGGTTGTCCTGAAGGTTGTCGGCAGTCATCCTCGCAAAGCTTTCATAGGTGCGCAGGCCGCCGCCGAACAGGGGAAAGGGAATAAGACCCAGGGTGATGATGTCGCTCAAGTTCATGGTAAGCTCGCCCAGAACCTGGGAGAGAGCAACCAGGTCATTGGGAGCGCGCATTTCCTGACGAATTCCCATTGCAGCATTGCCAATTCCAACAGACGCGCCAATGGAAAGGTGATCAGTAATCTTGAAGCCAATGGCAGGGGCCAGCACAAGGCGCTGCTGATAGAGGTACTGGGCGTCATAAACAGCCGGCCCGGAAGGATATTCAAAGCCCACTGCAAAGGGTGCATAAAGTGCTAATCCGACAGTCCAGCGGGAGCCGGGGGGATTCCAGGAAAACCCTGCCGTGGGAGCGCCAAGATGGCTCACTGATGCAGGGCCTGAAAAGGGTATGTTTATTGCGCTGCCAATGGTGCTTGTGGATGAGCCTGCAACCGGGTCCGGCCCTGTCCCAAAAAAATCTATGTAGTTGGGAGGCTCATAAAAACGGGCGCTCATGCTGACATCCGCGAAATGGAAGCTCACATCAAGCGTCTTGCCGCGCAGCCGGGTGAGACCCGCAGGATTGTAATGGATGGACATCACTCCGGGCGGATCTGCTGTAACGGTGTTGCCAAGCGCAATGGCGCGGGTGCTGATGGCCATTTGCTCATGCATGGCGCAGAAGGCACCCCCCCCGGAGAGCAGAAGAAAGGCTGTCGCCATGAACAGCCCCAAAAGTCCGCGCAGAGCAGCGGGTGTATGGCGCACAAAGCTTTTAACGCAAAGTTTCATTACTCCCAATTCCCGTAGCTGGTCATAAGTTGTTGGATTTTTTTGGCTTAAAAGTTTTAAAGAAACCGCACAAAGGCGCTTGAATGCTGCCAATGGCGAAGTTTTCATTATGAGCTTCAAGCAAACAGGGGCTTCGCTGTACTGTGTACTGCGAGCCCCTGTTTATAAGACACAATAAGCCCTGTTTCATCCCAATGGCTCGCCAGCCTTTACAGGGTGAAGTCAAAGGGGATGCTTACAAAAAGGTTATAGTCTTCCAGGCCCACAAGGCCATATCCCAGAGAAACATTGATGCTGGTCTTTGGGTTTATGCGCCAGCCTGTTCCAAGCACAAAGGAGGCGCTTGATGATCCATCGCTCTCAAAAGTTCTTTTGTTGATGGTGTATTTGGAGCGGGCCTGATGAGTTGCCTGGAAGCGGAAAGTAATGGAAGTTGTATAAGACAGGGCAAAGCCCATGCCAAGGGAATAACCTAAAGAATGACCCGGCTCAACAGATTCAAGTGTATAGCCATAGCGGGCCTGGTTAAGACCGGTAATATCCAGGGAGTGGACAACACCTATGCCGCCGAATGCAATGACAGGGTCAAGAACCTTGCTGAAGGAAAGCCCCAGGTTAAAACTGTGGGCGCCGCTGCCTGTTGAAAGCTCCCGCTGGATGTCAATTTTAAAGGGGCTTCGGCCGGAAGGCGCTGTGTAGCCTAAAGTCATGAGCAGAGAGGGCTGCCAGTCCTGCTCACGGAGCAATTGCCAGGAAAAGGTTAGGGAGGCATCTCCCAAATCGGTTTCCTGAACGGAATCACCTGTTTTCTGGTACTTATAAACAAAAGGAATAGAGGCGCTTACAGAAAGCCGGGGAAGAAGACCGTAACTTATGCCCAAAGTGTTGGTGAAATGATAATAAGATTCTCTTTCAATGTCTATCAGCAGAGACTGGGCGGATGTTATCTTGTCATAAGTGGAATGGGAATAGGACAGGCTGTAGCGCATTTCTATGGTGCGCTGTTTGAGCAGAACATACTTTGCCGCCTCTTCTTCGGAAGCGCGAAGAACATCCTCGGTCCTATCCCTTGTGGTCCCGATGTCCTGTTCTGTGGGCATAAGGGACACCCTTGCCTCTTGCTCCTTACGGTAAAAGTTCAATTCCTCTTCCATGGATTCAACCCTGCGCATGAGAGCGCGAACAGGGTCTTCCCGTTCTGCAGTGGGAGAGGGCGGTTCTGCAGCAAAGGCAATTCCCGTGATCAGGAGACAGAAAGCACAAGAAAAGCAGAGCAAGGTTTTGAAAGAGGAATTCAAAAAACGGCTCCTTTGTATTACGGGGTTGAAAATTAAAAAATCAATATAGTTAAAAAAAACTTTATCTCAATTGGGCAATACAGCCTGGATATAAAGCCGTCTTAAATTGCGCGCCGCCGGGTGGCGGGATACTCTTATGGCGAAACGCTTGCCTCACTCAACCTGGACATCAATCTGGCCTTCAAGCGAACCGCTTGTCAATGTGCCATAAGCGGTTTTTCTTGCAGTGCCCGACAATTCAAAAAATGCCTTCTGTGCCATTGCCGGGGTAATGCTTCCGGCTGCAAAAGTATAACGGCCCCCTTTTGCGCGGTAGGCGACCCTGGTCATGAAATCAGCCTCAAGGGAAGACTGAAGAACAAATTGGGGCATGGTGGTGTAAATGCGTATTTCGCGGGCCATTTCGTTGTCAATGAAGCGCAGGTCAGCAAGGGTAAGCTCCAGACCGTGGAAGCGGCGGCGCTGGGGTTGCGGCTCGGCGGTTCCTTGGCCGAGATCATGACCGTGGCCGTAACCATTGCCGTAACCGTAGCCATTGCCAAAGCCGTAGCCATTGCCAAAACCGTTACCGTTGCCAAACTCGTTTCCGTTGCCCCATCCCCAGCCAAAGCCGGCTCCGGCAACATAGTTCTGGGCGCCC
>JASEHB010000367.1 GCA_030018745.1 Desulfatibacillaceae bacterium
CCCCAAAGTTCACCTTTGAACTTGGGGGTGCGCGGCGAAAAATTTTCCGTTGAAGTCACCCGCGAGGTCTTTGCCACGCTTACCAAAGAACTTGTTGACAGAACTTTGGATCTGACAAGCGGAATGTTAAAAGACGCCCGCAAAAAGGGCTATTCAAAGTTTGACGAAATAATCCTTGTGGGCGGCTCATCCTACCTGCCCCAGGTGGCAAAGGGCATCAACTCCCGTTTTGGCATAGCCCCCAAACTTTATCTGCCTGAAGAGGCCATTGCGAGGGGGGCTGCAATTTTCGGCTGGAAGCTCTTTTTGAGGGATCGCCTTGTGGAAAGCATAGCCAGCAGGGTTTCCTTTGATCTGGACCTTGAGGAGCTTGCAGACAACCTGGAAAAGGTGGCCCGCAAGGCCCAGAGCAACCTGCCGGGTTTCGAGGAACTTAACGAAGATTTGAAGCTGGAGCTTGACGCCCCCTGGGACCCCTCCGAAAAGGCCGAGCGCGACAGGAAGGTTAAAAAGGTTCTGGAAGATGAGGTCGAGGACATCAAAATCAACATTTCCTCTGCCGACATTGAAGAGGCTGTCAAGGAGGTGGCCCAAGAAACAGGCCTGCCCGGTGCTGCTGTGCGCAATTCCATGATGGAAATTCAGGATGTGGCAAGTAAAAGCATGGGCTTTGTGATGAAGGCCAAGGGCAACCAGGAGCTTGTATTTGTGGTGGTTCCCAAAAACGCCCTCATTCCCGCACGGGGCGAAAAAACCTTTGCAACAGCCGCTCCCAATCAGAAGGGAATTCAGATACGCCTTGTGGAAAGCGAGGAAGACCAAGTCTGGATAGGGGTTGAGGATACCAAGGAAATAGGCAAGGCCATGGTTTTGCTCCCTCCGGATCTTCCTGCCAAAACGCCCCTTAAGATAACCTTTTCCATAAACAAGGAAGGCCGCTTGAGCATGACGGCCACAGAGATGCACAAGGGCCAGGTAACGGAGTTCACCATTGTAACTACCACGGTTGTAAGCGGCGAGGAGCTTGTTGCGGCCAAAAAGAGAAAAAACAGGATTACCGTAAGATAGGCCTCAAAAAGGGCCACAAGCCCTCTGCCTTTGTTTTGCTTTTTCACTTCCAAAGCCCTGCAACACTTGTGGGCCGCGACCTGCCTTTTATTCCTTTTGCAATACAGCCTCCTTTGCTGCGCCCTGCCCAGCCCCGTTAAAAAATCGCGGTAACAAAAGGTTTACAAAGAAGCATTCCTGCATTAGGATTTCCTTGCAATATACGGTGATATTCTCGTAACTTTTGGTTTTTCAAAACTATCTGAAACAATATTCCACAAAGGGCCATCAATGAAAAAATTTGTTCTGCCCCTGCTAATCTGCCCGGCATGTCTGCCAAAGGAGCAGGGGCTTGATTGCGTAATTGAAAGCGAGCAGGAAGATGACATTCTGGAGGGAACCCTGGCATGTTCTTTTTGCGGGACAACATATCCTATCCGCCACGGGGTTGCTTTTCTTGATCCGGCCCAATCCGTGGACGGCATTCCGCAGAACCGCTATGAATCCCCTGGAGTTGTATCCAGCTATCTGTGGAGCCATTTCGGGGATCTTTTGGGTGATGAAAACGCATCGGATGCCTATTTGCGTTGGGCAGCCCTCATGCAGCCCTGCCAGGGGCCATGTGTGGACATAGGCGGGGCTGTTGGCCGTTTTGCCTTTGAAATGGCCGCCAAATGCGGCCCCACCATAGGCCTGGATAATTCCGTGGCCTTCATCCGCACCGCCCGGCAGCTCATGCAAAAACGCGAGCTTGTTTTTGATCTGGCCGTGGAGGGGAAAATCTCCCGCAGGGTGCGGCTTGCCCTGCCCTCAAACTGGCCCACCAATAACCTGGAATTTATTGTGGCTGACGCCCTGGCCCTGCCGTTTAAATCCCAAACCTTTGCCGCAGTTGCCTCCCTAAACCTTGTGGACAAGGTTCCCCTGCCAAAAAATCATCTGGAGGAAGGCAACAGGGTTGCCAAATTGAAAGACGCACAGTTTCTTTTTTCCGACCCCTTTTCCTGGTCAGTTGATGTGGCAAGGGAGGAGGACTGGCTGGGCGGCTCTGAAAAGGGCGCTCTGGCAGGCCGGGGGCACGAAAATGTTGAGGCCCTTTTGAACGGCGGCAAAAACAGCCTTCAACCGGCATGGAAAACCCAGGAAAAGGGGCGGATATGGTGGAAAATCCGCACCCACGAAAACCATTATGAGCTTATAAGAAGCTGCTTTGTGAAGGCAGCCCGATAATTGCGGGCAGGCTCTTGCCTGCCTTCTCGCATCGGGGAAGATGACCGGCTGCAAACTCACCCTGCCCAGCCGATCAGCCAAAACAAAAAAAACCGCGTCTTTACCGGCGCTTTTCAACAGGAAGAAAGCCATGGTCAAAAACACCGTCTGCCGACTCTGCTCCTCTTGCTGCCCGGTGGAGGTTGAAGTTGAAAACAACAGGCTTGTAAGCGCAAAAAGAAAATCCTTTTTGCCTGTGTCAAAGCAGCTTGTTTGCCCAAAGCTTGCCAGCGCACCGGAAATTGTTCATTCAAACAAGCGAATCCTCACGCCTTTAGTCCGCAAGGGCGGCGCGCTTATTGAAAGCTCCTGGGACAATGCCCTAAATATTACCGCCAAGGCCCTGCTGGATATACGCGAAAAACACGGCGCATCATCCGTGGCCTGGCTGCGGGGAATGGCAGCAGACTGGGGTGCACCCTGGGATTATGCCGCCCGGCTCATGCACGCTTTCGGCAGCCCCAATGCCATAGGCAACGGCTCTGTTTGCCATGTTGCAAGGGAAATGGCCCACAACTTCACCTACGGGGCAATGACCCTGCCGCTGGCAAAGGACAGCCAGTGCATACTTGTTTGGGGCAAAAACGATTTTAACACCTGCCCGCCTGCTGCTGAAGCCATACTCCATGCCCGGCAAAACGGCGCTCACCTTATTGTTGTTGACCCAATCAAAACCCGCCTTGCACGCATGGCCGATATCTGGCTGCCCATCAAGCCCGGCCATGATGGGCTTCTGGCCATGAGCATGATAAACCTTATCCTTGAAAACAACTGGTTTGATAAGGATTTTACGGAAAACTTCACTGTTGGCCTTGACGGGCTTGCCAGGGCTGCAAAGGCCTTTGACATTGATCATACAGCCCAAAGCATGGGGCTTGATGCAGAAATGGTGAAGCAGGCAACCCGTCTTTATGCCACAACAAAGCCTGCCTGCATTGTGGAGGGCAACGGCCTGGATATGCAGCTTGCCACCTTTCAGGCAACGCGGGCCGTGTGCATTCTGCGGGCCATAACCGGCAATCTGGACAAGGCCGGAGGCGATTTCATCCCCCAGCCTGTTCCGGTCAACAACATACGCCTTGCAGAAAATATATACCAAAAGTCAAAACCCATCACAGCGGATTATCCGCTTTTCAGCTTCTTTCACCCCAACTGGGGCCTGCACTCCCAGTCCTGTTTGATTGACGCAATACTTGACGAAAAGCCATATCCCATAAAGGCCCTTGTGGTGCAGGCAGGCAACCCTCTTGTTACAATGGCAGATTCAAACCGGGTGAAAAAGGCCC
>JASEHB010000368.1 GCA_030018745.1 Desulfatibacillaceae bacterium
TTTTATGGCTGGGGCGCTGTCAAGGCAGGGGGACAGCCTTTTTGGGGCTGTTTTTTATGCCCAGGCAGCTTATGGTGTGCTATTCTGACCCTTATATGGTCTCCCCCGTTTCTTGCAAGGCGCCTGTCCGGCAGGGCAAGGGGCGCATCAGGATTTTTTTGGGTTTTTGCCAATAACGGGTTTGCTGACATGCGCCCCAAAAAACTGTTTTGCATAATCTGCCCAGGGTAATTTTTTTTATGGATGTAAAAGGCTTTATCCAAAAACTGGAAGATGAGTTTGACGAGCTGGCCCCCGGCAGCCTCACACCGGACACGGTTTACGCCCAGCTTGAAGAATGGGACTCCATGCACGCCCTTATTCTTCTGGCTCTTGTGGATTTTGAATACGGCGTGTTCCTTGAGGTGGAGGATATCCTTTCCGCCACCACCATTGGAGAGCTTTTTGACCTGATTGCAAAAAAGGCGGGCCTTTAAAAAAACCGGCAGGATGCACCCTTATGAAGAAGCCTTCTTACAGCGTTGTGATTCCTGTTTACAATGGCGCCAATGGCCTTGCCGGTCTTTTTTTGGACATAAAAAGGGTTTTTGAAAAAATGGGCCGTACCTTTGAGGTCATCTTTGTGGACGATGGCTCGAAAGACGGCAGCTTTGGGCAGATGGCCGCCCTTGCCAGGCTCTTTCCGCGCATCGTTACTGCCTTAAAGCTTGAAGCAAACTGCGGCCAGCACGCTGCCACCCTTTGCGGCATGGCAAGGGCGCAAGGCGATTTCTGTATAACAATGGATGATGACGGCCAGTATCCGGCCTCCCAGATAACCCGGCTTATTGATGAGCAGAGGCGCATAGGCGCGGCGGTTGTTTATGGAATAAGCAAAAGCGGCCAGCCCCTCTTGCGGAGGATGGCCTCCTTTTTGTTTTACGCCATAGCCCGGCTTGGCGGTTTTCCGGCCCCTTTTGGCTCGTCTTTCAGGCTTATGGATGGGGCCATTGCAAGAAAGCTGGCCGCCAACCGCAAGGGCTTTGTGTTCATTGATGCCCGGCTGCGGACCCAAACCGGCAAAATGGCTCAAATTCCGGTCAAAAGGCTTGCCCGGCAGCATGGGCGATCCGGTTACGGCCTTTCCGGGCTGACAGGCCATGCGGCAAAAATTGTCATGGTTCACACGGCCTGGCCAAGAGCCGGAATCCGGGTCTGCGGCATTGCAGCAGGTATTGCCATTTCTGCGTTTTTTGCCTTTTATATGTTCAGTCATCTGGCAGGCGGACAGATTGCCGTGGCCGGGAAACTTTTTGCAGCCGCTATTGTGGCCCTGATGGGGATTTTTTATGCAGATCAGGCCCTTGTAAATGCCCTGGAGCGTAAAATAGAAAAACTCAACCGCCTGGCCGCCTGCCGGGTGGTCCGGAAGCTGCCATGATTGTCAACAAGTATGGTTTAAGCCTTCATCGGCTGAAGGAATGCCACCTGGAAACCCTGCGCCTTGGCCGCAATTCTCTTGGCGTGCAAAAGGCCATGTTCTTTCAGCAGCACATAAGCCCTGCCATGCAAAGGGAGTGGTTTGCCCGCATTTTCAACCGCTTCAACTGCTACTTTGTGGTGGAGCACAGGGGAAAAATGATAGGCAGCATAAGTGGCAAGGATGGTGATTACGATAAGGGCGTGGCAGAGGTGGGGGCTTTTTTTTGGGATGAGCGCTTTGTCAAGACCCACATTCCCATGATTGCCTGCCTTGTGGGCCTTGAGGTGCTTTTCTGTCTGCTGGACTTTAAGGCCGCACTTCTGCGCTCAAGGCCGGATAACTCTTCTGCCCTGCAATTTGTCCGGCACCTGGGTTGCTTTCTTGAGGAGCAGGACAACAAGGCCGGTATGATACTCTATCGCCTGGAAAGGGAGGCCTTTCTGGAGAAGGCCGCGCCCCTGCGGCGGCGCATGGGCAGGGTCTTCAAGGATTTGGCCCCGTTAGGCTGGGAGAGCGTTGATTTCTCCAAAGTGACTGCCCTTGAGCGCAAGGCGCTCTACACGGGACTGCCCCAGCCGCTACAGGCCGCCATTGACGCCAGGTTTGCAGCCCTTGCAGAATCGGCTCCCCAGGGAAAAACCCATGCAGCGTGAATCTGCCCTCATCCTGGGGGCTGCGCTTTGCGCAGCCATCTGTGCAGCAGCCTGGTTTTTCATTCAGGCAACAACAGGGGTTAACCTGGCGGATGAGGGCTATCTCTGGTACGGGGTTTTGCGCACAGTTGCCGGGGAAATGCCCCTGCGTGATTTTCAGGCCTATGAGCCGGGCCGCTACTATATTCTGGCAGGATTGAGCGTTTTTTTCGGTCAGGGGCTTGTTGGGCTTCGGGCAGGCTTGGCCCTGTTTGCCTTTGCCGGAATTCTTTTTGCCCTGCTTGCCTTTGCCCGCACAAGGCCGCCCCTTTTTGCATTTGTGCTTTTTGGCCTTGTTTGCGCAGCATGGATTTATCCGCGCCACAAGGCTGTTGACTGGGCCGTGGCAGCAGCAGCCGTGTATTTTGCAACCCGTCTGCTGGAGCGGCCGGGCGTGAGGGAAAGCCTTGTTGCCGGGGTTTTTACGGGCATTGCAGGGCTTATCGGGGCAAATCACCTGCTCTATGCCTTTATTGCCTTTCCCCTTGTGCTTGTCCTTCTGCGCGCAAAGGGTGTAACCCAGGAGCTTTTCCGGCCCCTTGTGTGGTGGTTTTTGGGGGTCAATTTAGGCTATTTGCCTGGGCTTTATGCCTTTGTCTTTGTGCCTGGGGCGTTTGACAGTGTTGCGGATGCGGTTGCCGGACTTTTGGCCCAGGGAGGAACCAACCTTTCCCTGCCCGTGCCCTGGTTCTGGAGACCCCAAATCTACGGCGGGGGTTTTGTCGCAAATGCCGCAAGCGCCACGACCGGGCTTGTCTTTTTGCTTGCCCCCCTTTTCTATGGGGCGGTTCTGCTTAAAACCCTTCTTCTCAAAAAGGATTTCCTTTTATCCAACCCCTTGCCAGTTGCCTGCGCCTGCGTGGGCATTGTCTATCTGCACCACGCCTTTGCACGGGCGGATCTGGAGCACCTTGCCCAGGCCATTGCGCCTTTTCTTATTGGCGTGGCGGCAGCCCCGGCAGCCTTTGGCCCGGCTTATTTGAGGCGCAAAGCCCTTTTTGCAGCATGGGCGCTGCTTGTTCCTGCCACAATACTTTGTGTTGCCTGGGCGCAGCCAGCAGCCCTTCGCCTGCGGGCGGATGCCCCCTGGCAGCAGGTGGATATTGCCGGAGAAAGCCTTGTGCTTGCACCGGACGACGCAGCCCTTGTAAGGGCCGCCAGGCAGATGGCCTTACTTCGCCAAAGCAAGGATGAGGCCCTTTTGTTTGCCCCCTTCTGGCCTGGCCTCTATGCTGTAACCGGGGTGGTCTCACCCCTTTACACAACTTATTTTCTTTTCCCGCCCGCCCCCCGTGCTGAAGGGGAGATGATAAGAACCCTCAAGGAAAAAAACCTTTCCCTTGCGCTGGTGGGCGGCACAGCCCTGGATGGAAGGGAGGAGCGCAGCTTTATGGGTACCCATCCCCTGCTCTGGAAGTACCTTGATGAGAACTTCCAGGCTCTTGA
>JASEHB010000369.1 GCA_030018745.1 Desulfatibacillaceae bacterium
CCTGCGCCATGCCCCTGTCAAGACGCCTGCCAACAAGGCCCGGAGCTTTTTTGGCCTGGACAGCTTGTGGCAGCCCATTGGCAGCCCCGCGCCCATTCTTGAGACAGACGGCCAAAGGGTTCTGGATGAAAATACAGGCCTTGTCTGGCAAGCCCAATGCACGGACTATCCGCTTTCCTGGCAAAGGGCAAAGGCTTATCTGGCGGATTTGAACAGGCAAAGGTGGCTGGGGTTTTCCAACTGGCGGCTTCCCACTGTGGATGAGGCAATTGGTATTCTGGCCCCAAGGCCGTCAGATAAAGACAGGTGCCTGCCGGAAATCTTCGGCAATCTGCCCGACTGGCTCTGGACAGCGGACAGGAAATCCCACACCGCAGCATGGACAGTCAATCCGAAGATGGGCTTTGTAACCGGGCAGGACTTTACGGCCCTTTGCTCTGTGCTGGCTGTTTGCAGCCAGTCGCAAGTAAAATGAGGTTATCAGCTTTTCAGGCTTTGGCTTTTATTTAAAAAACAAGATGTTATTGCATTGCTGCATTTGCCCTTATTGTCTTTTTTTGTATTCAAGGTAGTCCACCGCATTATCTGTCATGGACTGTATGTGCATATCCATGAGGCGAAGCTGGTTTAGCACATCCAGGTGCATCTGGTGGGATGCAATGCTTTCCCTAACCCCTTTTGCCATGCGCTGATAGTGGATGATTCTGGATTCTTCGGCCTTTTCCCGCAGCATCTGCTTGACCTGCCTCAACTGGGGCAGGTTGGTCAAATCCGGCTGCGCAATAAATGCAACCGAAGCTTTAAAAGCCTCAAGAAGCCCCTCAAAAAGTTTTTGCAGCTCCTCAATTCCGGCGTCTGAAAACCAGATCTTTTCCTCAATCCTTCTCAATGCAATGCGGCTTGTCATGGTTTCCAGCAGATCAGCCAGATGATCCAGATCAGAAATTATGGAAGCCAGCATACGGGCTTCCACCGTCTGCTGCTCGTTCATGGGCTTTTGCATCACATCCGAGAGGTAGCGGTTTGTCCCTGCAATCAGTCTGTCCACATTGTCATCTGCCTCCACCACCCTTGCAATGAGCCTTGCATCATTGTGCACAAAGCCGTTGAAAGTTCCCAGAATCATGGTCTCCACAAGCTCGGCTATGTAGATCATCTCCAGGCGCACCCTCTCAATGGCAAGGGCAGGGGTGTGCATAAGGTTCCAGTCCAGATATTTGGGCTTCACGATTTCGCTAAATTCTGCGGCTGTCACCGGCAGCGCCATGTTGGCAAAGGCGGCTATCTGCCTTGTGAAGGGCAAGAAGAGCAGGGCTGCGCCTATGTTGAAAATTGTGTGCGCATTGGCAATCTGCCGGGGCAGGGCTGTGGCCGGATCTGCTGATCCGGGTATGGCCTGCACAAGGGTTGCAAGTTGGGGAATGAACAAAAAAAAGACCCCAACGCCTGCAACATTGAAGAAAGTGTGGATGAGCGCCACCCGCTTTGCCTCCCGCGAGGCCTGCAAGCTTGCCAGATAAGCCGTGATGCAGGTGCCTATGTTGGCTCCGAAAATAAGGGGTATGGCGGCATCAAGGCTGATGAGGCCCTGCTGGGCAAGGGCTATCACAATTCCGGCAAAGGCTGCGCTGGACTGGATGAGTGCCGTAAGAACCGTGCCTGCAAGTATTCCCAACAGAGGCTGGCCGCCAAGGCTCACTATCAGGTTCATGAACCAAGGCTCCTGGCGCAGCGGCTCCATTGCACTGGACATAACGCCCATGCCCAGGAAGATAAAACCCACCCCAACAATGCCATAACCTATCCATTTTGCTCTGCGTGCCTTGCTCATTGTGCGGACCAAAAAGCCTGCGGCTACAATAAAAAGGCTGTAATCGGTCATTTTAAAGGCAATGAGCTGGGTGGTTACGCAACTGCCTATATTGGAGCCTATGATAACGCTAACGGACTGGACGGCGCTCATCAGATGCGCCTGGGCAAAGCTCACCACAAGCACGGTGGTGGCGCTGGAGCTTTGCATGAGAACCGTTACCACAACTCCGCCAAAGGCCCCGAAGATGCGGTTTTTGGTAACTGCGTGCAGAAAATCGCGCATACTGTTGCCAGCAGATTTGCGCATATTCTCCGCAACCATCTCTATGCCCAGCAAAAAAACCGCAAGGCCCGCAAAAAGCCCCCCGAAAACTCCAAGCGATTTTACGGAAATGCCCGGCTGGGCTGCCAGAAGAATGCCCGGAACAAGGACAAGAAAGGCGCAGGCAAGCCCTGCCCGGACAAAGGTTGAGGGTTTAAGGCGCATGGCGCGCTCCATGGGCAGAAAAGATGTACTTGAAAACCCAGCTTCCTGAAAAAAGCTTATTCAAAACAAAGTAGCAAAATCAATGCTTTTAAGAAAGGCGCTTTTTTTGCCTGGAGCATGACCGCAATTTTTTTTATGCCCGCAAAAACAGCCCTCATCCCGGCAAAAAGCTTTTAAAAACTTCAAGGATTATTCTGATCATACAGCCAAATCTGGCTGGCAGGGCCACCCGTGCTGTAAGCAAGTTATGCCAGGTTTGTTCCATGTTTTGAACAGGGCTTGTGTTGCTGCGGGGCAGGGGTTATTATCAAACCAAAGGATAATCACCCGCCTTTAAAATCCTGTCTGGCCCCTTTGGGGAGGGGCAAGGGTTTTTTATGAGGAGGCCTCCATGCCCATCCATCCCAATACCAGCCGCTTAAAAGAACTTTATCTTAATGCGCCTTATGAAATATGCATTGAGCGGGCGCGTTATTACACCCAGTCTTACAAGCTCACAAAAGGTGAGCATCCTGCCCTGCGTGCGGCAAAGGCCTTTGCCCATACCGTGCGCAATATGACGGTGACGATTTTGGATGATGAGATTATCGCAGGCAACCGCTCATCCAAGCTTCTGGGTGTTGTTATTCCTGTGGAGCGGGGGGATGTGAACCTTATTTTGGATATGGAGCTGGATTATCTTCTCAAAAGAGGCCGTCAGCCGTTTTTCATTGATGAGATTGACCGCAAGGAGCTTGATGAGGAAATACTGCCCTGGTGGCGCAACAAAACCGTGAGGGATCACAAAAAGGCCCTTTACAAAAAGCAGGGTCTGGATTTCTCCTTTTCCAAAAACCCCTTTGTGATTGGCCAGATACGCAAAAGCATGGACTGGGGCAGGTTAAGAAAGGCCACCTCTGTTCCTAATGCGACTCCAGGCTACAAGTTAAGGGGGCTAAAGGAGCTTCTTCACAACAACCCGGCCCTTGTGATGAATGTGTTTGATGTTCAGGGGCATCTGGTTTTGGGGCACAAAAATATTCTGGAAAGCGGTTTTTGCGGCATTCGTCAAAATGCCCTTGATGCCCTTAACAATGGAGCCAGAACAGATAAGGACAAGGCCGCTTTTCTGGAGTCGGTTGTCATCTGCTGTGAGGCTGTCCGCGATTTTGCGGGCCGTTTTGCCGTGCTTGCAGCGGGAAAGGCGAAAAAGGAAAAGAACCCCCAAAGGGCAAAAGAGCTTGAGGCAATGGCAAGCTACTGCGCCCATGTGCCTTATCACCCCCAAGGAGCTTTGCCGAGGCTGTTGCCGCCCTCTGG
>JASEHB010000370.1 GCA_030018745.1 Desulfatibacillaceae bacterium
GCAAGGTGGGCGGGAAATTCATCGTGACCGGCGGCCACAGGCGTGTGGGTGGTGAAAATGGTTGTACGGGGTACTATCTCCAGGGCTGTTTCCAGGTCAACGCCGTGGGTTTTCATGCACACGGCAAGGCGCTCAAGGCTCACAAAGGCGCTGTGTCCCTCGTTCATGTGAACAACCGCCGGATGTATGCCCACAGCCTCCAGCGCCCGCAGGCCGCCGATTCCAAGTATAAGCTCCTGCACCATGCGGATTTCGCCTTCCGCATCATAAAGGCGCGCCGTGTATGTCCTAAATTCCGGCGGGTTGTCCATAATGTTTGTGTCCAGCAGAAACAGGGGAACCCTGCCCACAATCACCTTCCACACAGCGGCATGTATTTTGCCTCGCGGGCCGGAAACCGATATGGTTATTTCATTGCCCGAAGAATCCTTTACCCGGCTCATAGGCAACTGGTAGAGGTTTATCTCCGGGTATTCCTCCTGCTGCCAGCCCTCATGATCCATGTATTGGCGGAAATAGCCCTGGCGGTACAAAAGGCCCACAGCCACAAGGGGAATGCCCATGTCCGAGGCGGCTTTCAGATGGTCTCCGGCCAGCACTCCAAGGCCCCCGGCAAAGATGGGCAGGCTTTCGTGAATGCCAAATTCCATTGAAAAATAAGCCACCGTGTTGTGGGGCGCCTCAAATTGATGGGCATGGGGAAGTATCTGCTGCTCATAGCGCTGCCTGACCCGCTCAAGATGTGCCAGAAAGCTCTTGTCAGCAGCAAGCCTGTCAAGGTTCTCCTGGGGGATGAGGGTGGCAAAGCGAAGCGGATTCTCCCTTGCTGCCTCCCACAGGCCGGGGTTGACCCTGCGGAAAAGCTCCTTGGCATCATGCTGCCATGACCACCACAGGTTCTGGGAAAGGGTTTCCAAAAAGGAAAGGGGCTGCGGAACTGTTGGAAAAACCTGGAAGGTCTGAAAATTTCTCATGGCAATGGCCTTTGTTAAAGCTTATTTTTTGCAGAGGCTTTGGGAAATGAAACAGAAATTAACCCCTGACGACAAATTCAGTATAGCATGGATTGAAATCGGGAAAAGGTCTGATGGGTTTATACGGCAAAAAAATTGCAAACTCTTGTGGACAAATAAGGCCAGGCTCAAGGGTTATTTTTTGTTGTCTGCGGGGTTTCATTTTTTGGGAGGTGCAGCCCGGAATTTTTCCAGAAGCCCCAATTCCATAAGGGCTTGCAGCACCTGGGCCATTGGCAGCCCCTTTACATTGGTGTAGGAGCCATCTATCCGGCTCACCATAAAAGCCCCCTGGCCCTGAATGCCGTAGGCTCCGGCCTTGTCCAGAGGCAGGCCTGTGGCCACATACCACTCAATGTCAGCAGCCGAGAGCTTGCAAAAGGTAACTTTAGTAACCACTGCCTGGTTTATGGTTCTGTTTCCGGCAGGCCAGGTTATGCAAAAGCCGGTGCATACCCTGTGTGTTCGGCCAGAAAGCAAGGAGAGCATCTGCCCGGCCTCATCCTTTGAGGCAGGCTTGCCCAGAATGCGCCCGTCTATGCACACAAGGGTATCTGCGCCCAGCACGCAGGCCTGCGGAAATTTTGTTGAAACCTCTGCTGCCTTTCTTTCTGCCACAATGCAGGCTTTTTCCTCCAGGGAGCCTTCTATAGGAAGGGTTTCGTCCGCAGATGATTTCACCACGGCAAAGACAAGCCCGGCAGCTTCCAGCATTCTTTTGCGGCGGGGCGATTGGGATGCAAGTATGAGGGAGCTTTCTTTCATTGGCCTCTTTTAACAGAAGCGCCCGGCTTGGGCAATATGCGGCCCGCCAGGATACGGCCTTGACTGTAAACAGGTTGAGGCACTATTTTATATGCCAGAAACGATGCACGCTTGCAGCCGAGGCGCCAGACCCCGGCTTTTGTAACCAATCATGGGGTGTTATCTGCCTGCGGCAAAAGCCCCTGCGTTTTATGGGCTTGATTAATGGTTATGAAAAAGAACCCATATTCCGATAAGGACCCCCTGCGCAAAATAAGGCCCAACACCTGTGTATGGCTCACTGTGAGCGCCCCGCGGGATATGGAGCAGAAAGGCGACATAAGAAAAAGTGTTGTGCTCGACAGAATGGGCGAGCGAATTGCTGTTGAGCAACCCGAAAACCCTCTTGCCAGGGATATGCTGAACAGCGTCATAAGCCTTTCCTGGCTGGAGCTTGGAGAAAGCGGCCACATAAGGCGCAGGATGCTGGATGCCCACCTTGTGCAGATTGCGCCCTTTGCAACCCGCGACCGCAAAACAACAGCCCTTTGGTTTGATGACCCTGTGCGCATTTATTACGGAACCCTGCGCCGTGGTTTTCGCGTGGCTGTGCCGGAGCAGGCCAGGGCCTTTCTGCAGGCGCTGGATGTTGTTGGCAGGGACATGGGCCTTGAATCCGGCTACCGTCTTGTGGACATATCCCGCAACGGCGTGCGCTTTGCCTGCAAGAAGTTTGCCCAAAGCCCCCACGGAAGCAGGCTTGACCCGGTTGCAGAGCTTGAAGTGGATGACAGCCTGCGCTGCGTTATTGCAGTTGGTGGCAAAGTGCTTCTGCGTGCGGATGCAATTGTGAGAACCAAGCTTTTGCGCGGCAGCAGCCTGGACGAGGAGGTTCACCTGGGCCTGGAGTTTTTAAGCTATATACCCATAGGCGGCAGTGATGAAGAGGCAGAGCCTTTTGCAGAAAAACACAGCCGGGTGATAGCTGTTTACATGGATCGCTTTCTGCGCATGAGCCGCTCGCGGGATACGGGCATATAAAGGCACCCCTTTTTTGCCCTGTCCGTTTAACCTCTTTTGCAGGCCCTTGCTCCGCCTTCTCCTGCTCTTTCTCTTTTTCTTGCTCATTGACAGAGGGTTTAGGGGGTGCTATTTTTCCAAATTGTGAAAATGACCATTTTCCGGCCCTGGAGGGAGCAATGTTTGGTTTAGGCATGACGGAACTGATCATCATCCTGGTGATTGTGCTGATAATTTTTGGTGCAGGCAAACTGCCGGAAATAGGCTCCGGCCTTGGCCGGGGCATAAAAAATTTCAAGGAAGCCACCAGCGCCAAGCCTGACCAGGAGAAAATCGCTGAAAAATCAGCCCAGGACAAGGCCGCCAACAAAGATGACAGCCAAAACAGCGGGCAGCAAAAGTCCTGACAAAAATTTGGTGCCTTTTAAAAAAGCCCCTGGTAAAGCGGTTGCCAGGGACTTTTTTTTGGGGCGGTCCCAGGAAGACGATGGCTGCGTTGCACTTCGCCGTGCAGGAACTCGTCGTACAACAAGTACACCTCGTTCCTGCCCGTCTTGTGCGCCTTGCCCTCATCTCCCTGGACCCGCCCTTTTGTATTGGGGCGGTCCCAGGAAAACGAGGGCTGCGTTGCGCTGCGCATCGGAATTTCGGTCATGTACTATGAGTACATTCCCTCTTCCTCGCTTGCAAGCCTTGCCCTCATCTCCCTGGACCCGCCCTGTGCGCCAATGGTAGGTTGGGATAGAGCGGAATCGTAGGTTGGGCTAGAAAATCCGGCAAAATTAGGCTGTTGGAAGG
>JASEHB010000371.1 GCA_030018745.1 Desulfatibacillaceae bacterium
TCAAAAAAAAGGGTGGCAAAAACATTGTAATCCCCAACGAGCAGACAGCCCTGGAGATCAAGGGCGAGCTTGAAGCAAGCCGGTTTGTTGTGGAAAAGGTGGAAAAAAAGAGAAGCAAAAAAAACCCTCCGCCGCCCTTTAACACAAGCAAGTTGCAGCAGGCGGCCATAAAGAGGCTGCGCTTCACCGCAAAAAAAACCATGTCTGTTGCCCAGCAGCTTTACGAGGGCGTGGATTTAGGCCCCGGCGAGCCGGTTGGACTCATAACCTACATGAGAACGGATTCCACGAGGGTTTCTGCAGAAGCCGCCAATCAGGCCCTGGATTTTATAGGCAGGGAATACGGCGAAAACTACAGGCCGAAATCGCCCCGCATATACAAGAACCGAAAGAAGGTTCAGGACGCCCACGAGGCCATACGGCCCACTTCCGTGGACTACACGCCCCAAAAGCTTGCCCCTTATCTTTCGCCGGATCAGAAAAAGCTCTACTCGCTCATCTGGAACTGCTTTGTGGCATCCCAGATGGAGTCGGCTGTTTACGACAAAACCTCCGTGAGCATAGCGGCAGGGCCTTATCTGCTAACCGCTTCAGGCTCCGTGCTTGTTTTTGACGGATATCTGGTTCTTTACAGGGAGGATGAAGGCCAGGATGAGGAAAATGAAGGCCTGTTGCCCCTTCTTTTTCAAAATGATCTTCTCGACCAAAAAAAAATAGTGCCCAAGCAGCACTTCACACAGCCCCCCCCGCGCTTTTCCGAAGCAAGCCTTGTAAAGGAAATGGAGGAAAACGGCATAGGTCGGCCCAGCACCTATGCAGCAATTCTTTCCACAATCCGGGATAAAAATTATGTTGAGCTGATAAAAGGCTACTTCCACCCCACCGAAATAGGTTTTATTGTCAACGACCTGCTGACTGCTTCCTTCAGTAAAATCTTTGATGTCAACTTCACGGCCAAACTTGAGGACAGCCTGGACAAGGTTGAAACAGGCCATGCAAAGAGCCAGGGCGTGCTGGATGAATTCTGGAAATCCTTTAAGGGCGAGCTGGACAAGGCCGGGCAGGACATGGTCAGCGTCAAAGGCGTTGGCGTGAGCACAGGGCTTAACTGCCCCAAATCAGGCCATGCGCTCAACATAAAGGTCGGCAAAAACGGGCCTTTTCTTGCCTGCTCCGGGTACCCGGAATGCAGCTTCACCAGCAATTTTTCCCGGAATGAAAAGGGGGAGATTGTTATTGAAGACCGCAACGAGGACGAACCCACAGACAAAACCTGCGAAAAATGCGGTCGGCCCCTTGTTAAAAAGCAGGGGCGATTTGGCAGCTTTCTGGCCTGCACCGGATATCCGGAATGCAAGAACACCCAGTCCCTGATCAACGGCCAGGCAGGGCAAGGCACAGGCGTACCCTGCCCTGTAAAGGGATGCAAGGGCGAGATTGTGGAAAAGCTGTCCAAGCGCGGAAAGCTTTTTTTCGGGTGCAACCTTTTTCCCAAATGCGACTTTGCCCTTTGGGACCGCCCGGTTAAAAAGGCCTGCCCAAAATGCGGACACCCTTTTCTTGTGGAAAAAACCTCCAAGAAAAAGGGCGATTTTCTGGCCTGCCCGCAACAGGACTGCGGCCACGAGGAGGAGCAAGGCCCCACTCCATGAAAGCTTTATGCCTTTTGCCAGGAATCGGAATCCGTAACCCGGTAAATGGTCTGGCCCTTGCCGTCTGAGACCCTCAACTCCAATATTTTCCGGCGGCCCAGCTCGTCAATTGCCTCTTCAAGCTTTTGGGGCGTTGAGTTCCAGTATTCCTTGATGTTGGCAAGGGAAAGGCGTTTTTGGGCATCCATAAGCCCGCAGGCCAAAAGATAAAGGGAAGTGGCCTCCACCGAGAGATTCTGATCAAATATTTTCTGGTCCATGGCCCCTCCGGGGCCGGAGCTTCCGGTCATCTTTTCTCCCTTCCTTTTTTCAATGCCATTGCAAAAAAACCATAGCTGCCCAGCAAACACCGCAGCTTTAATAAAAATCCTTTTGCCTTTTAACCTTGTTTAACGCAATATCAATTTTAGTCTTATGGCGCAAACAGCCAGAAGGCCGGTTTATGCAAAAATTGGTTTTAAGCCTGGATTTATAGGAAAAATAAAGTGATAGGCATATTTGATTCAGGAATTGGCGGGCTTACTGTGGCCCGCGCCGTGCGCAGCCGCTTTCCCGGCCACGACATGATTTACTTTGGGGACACAGCCCGCACGCCTTATGGAACCAAAAGCCAGCAAACCGTTGTGCGCTGCTGCGTTGAAAACACCAAACTGCTGCTGGATAAAGGCGCAAAGCTGATTGTTGTGGCCTGCAACACAGCCTCGGCCCTGGCGGTTGATGAGCTTAAAAGCCGGTTTGCCGTGCCTTTTGTGGAAGTCATCACCCCTGCGGTGGACCTTGCCCTAAAAGACGCCAACAGCCGGATAATAGGCGTAATCGGCACAAGGGCCACAATCAGCAGCAGGGTTTATGAAACCAAGATTCACGCCAAAGCCCCAAATAAAATTGTTCACAGCGTTGCCTGCCCTCTGCTTGTACCCCTTGTGGAGGAAGGCTGGGCCAAAAAGCCCGAAACCCGCAGAATAGTGAAAAAATACCTTGTCCCATTGAAAACAAGGCAGATTGACACACTTATACTGGGCTGCACCCATTATCCGGTCATCAAGGACATAATCGCCCAAAAGGCAGGCAAACGAGTGCGGATTGTTGATTCCTCGCTGGCCTGCGCAACTGCCCTGGAAAACGCCCTGACCCAAAACCCTGCCCTTGCTGATGAGCTTTCCTGCAACAGCAGCATGGAGATTTTTGTTTCAGATATAACCCCCCAGTTTGAAAAAACCGCAGGCTTCATCCTTGGCCGCAAAATTTCCCTCACAAGAGTGGCGCTTTGACGGCCAAGCCAAAAACAAGCCCCTTCATTACCTTTCAATCACCTCCATAAGGGCCTGCCAAGCTGTTTCAACCCTAGTGCGCAGGCAGACCGGGGAATCGCAGTTTTTGCTTTCCAGCTCAAAGCAGGGCAGGCAGTCTGTTTTCTCACGCAGCGCCCTGCCCTTTCCCCCGCCACTTTTCCGGGGTGCCCAGCGCAAAGGGTCCGATGGCCCGAAAATCGCCACAAAAGGCGCTCCTGCAAGGGCTGCAAGGTGGGTCACGCCAGAATCGTTTCCCACAAGGGCACGGCATCCACGCAAGGCCTCCCACAAATCCATAAGGCTTGGATTGACGGCAATATCACCAGATGGAACACCAAGGCCCAAAAGCTCTTTTTGCAAAGCGCCATCCGCCGGGCCAAGCACAAAGGCAGCTTTTAAACCTGCCTTTGCAGCCTTGTTGCATATTGCCGCAAAATTGGCCACGGGCCAGCATTTGCGCGGGCTGCCAGCTCCAGGGTGAATCAGTACCGGGCCTTGTCTCAACGGCTCACCAGCCCCAAAGCCTGAAGAAGGGGGATTCATATCCTTAATAAGGCCTGCCCGGAGCATTTGTTGTGTATTGCTTCAGACGGAATTGGACATTTCCACTTTTTGGTTTAGTATAGAGC
>JASEHB010000372.1 GCA_030018745.1 Desulfatibacillaceae bacterium
GGCCGGGAACCGCGGGCATGGCGGCCTCTATGCCGACATAGTAGGTTTTGTTCAAGCCTCCACGGATGCGCACGCCCTGCCCCTGGCGGGAAAGCCCGTAGCAGGCAGCACCCTTGGCCACAGCCAGATCCGGGTCGTTTCCGGCAAGCTCGCGAGCGCCCTTGCCAGCCTCGTCCCACAGGGCAATGGCTGCAAGCACCCTTTCCTTTAAACTGGCGGCCTTCATGACCCCGCCGTTAAAAAGCACGGCGCTGGGCATGGAGCCGTTAAGGCCCGCCCGCTGCAAAAAGGCGGCCAGATGTCTTGTGACAGCCGGATCAGCCTCGTAAACCAGGCCCATTTCCCTCATGCCGGAGCGGGCCGGGGCAAGAGGCTGGGCATTCTTTTCGCACAGGGGGAAAAAGCCTTCTGTAAGGGTTTGAAAAACCTCCTTTGCAGTAAGCTCGGACTTTATTGTGCCTGCAATAAGGCCGCTGCCCCGGCCTAAAATGGTCACGGCATGGCTTTCCGGGCCGTCAGGCTCAAGGAGCCTTTCCTTTGCCGCGCGGCAGTTCTGCCAAAGGCCGCGCATCTGCCAGGAGTCCAGATTTTTTCCCTGGGCAGCCAATTTCTGGGCGACCATGTGGGCCATTGCCAGATCCATGTTGTCCCCGCCCACAAGCAGATGGTTGCCCACAGCCACCCGCTCAAGGGTGAGGCTGCCGTCTTCTTCGCTTACTGCAATAAGGGAAAAGTCGCTTGTTCCTCCGCCAATGTCGCACACAAGCACAACATCGCCCACAGATACCATTTTGCGCCAGTTTTCACCGGCCTTGAATATCCAGGCATAGAAGGCGGCCTGGGGTTCTTCCAGCAAAATGAGATTCTCAAAGCCCACAGATGCCGCTGCATTTACCGTAAGCTCGCGGGCAACAGCATCAAAGGAGGCAGGCACAGTGAGCACTATCTCCTGGTTTTCCAGGCGCAGGGCAGGGTCATCGCCTGCAATGACAAAGTTCCAGGCATCTTTTATGTGCATAAGAACAGCCGCGCTGGCCTCAACAGGAGAGAGGCGCTTTTGATCCTTTTCTGCGCTCCAGGGAAGTATGGGCTTTGTGCGGTCCACTCCCCAATGGCAGAGCCAGGACTTGGCCGAAGATACAAGCCGGTGGGGGATTTCCGCACCCCTGTCCCTGGCAAAGGCGCCAACAGCCTTATCCGCCTTGTCATCCCAGGGCAGGGCCAGGCCGTCAGGCGGCACATCGTGAGGGCCGGGCAGCAGCACAAAGCTTGGCAGGGTCTGCCCTTCCTCAAGTAATCCTGGGCCTGTGAGCTGGGGAATGGGAAAGAGCCGGATTTCAGGCTGCCTGCCTTTTTCGACAACAGCATCCGTATAGGCAACCACGGAATTTGTGGTGCCCAGATCAATACCTACAATATATTTTTTGTCAGCCATGATTTTTTTTGCCTGGGGTCAGCTCATTTTATGGCGGAAACAGCTTTTCCGCCTATTCAATCTCCACCTCGGCAGGGGCAAGAAGGCGCGGATCGCCTGCTGTGGTGAGAATGGGCATATCAAAACGAGCAGCCCGCCATCCCCTGTGGCGCACAATGCCCTTGAAGGGCGGCTCGCCTGAAACATTGCCGGTCAATTTGACAGTGCTGGGATCAAAACCTGCGGGAAGGGTGACAGCAGAGCCTTCATCCTGATCCATTACCGGCGAGGGCTTGATGCGCTTATCCAGAAGCTTTTTGCAGTTTTCGTGAATGCCGCGCACTGCCGCGCCTATCTGGTCATCGGAATAGGCATCAAGGTCTTCGGCAAAAAAGTCCAGCAAACGGCCCTCCCTCTGGAGCAGGGAAAGAAGCGAAAGGGCTTGGCGCTCCCGCTCGGCAGGCGGGATCTTCACTATTTTTTCCTCAAGGGTTTCATGCTTTGGGCCGGTCTTTCTGGCAACAACCTTGTGGCTTATTGAAGAAGCCGCCCGCCGGGCCACGCCCCTTATGGCAAGCCATAGCATAAGGGCAAAGGCAAGGGTAAGGCCGCAAAGGGTTAAGGTAAGATAAATGGCTTGCCATTCCAGGGTATCGGCAATGGCCCCCATCAGATCAACCCTCAACTGGCCCAAATCGGCCAGGGCGATAAAAAGCTCGCCCTTTAGCTGGTCTGCGTGCCACAACACCGCGCCATAGAGCGCCGCGCAAAGCAGGGTCATCCATAAAAGCGTCCACCAAAAGGAGCGCCGGTTAAACTGCCTTGTCCATTCCATGATGCTTTGTCTCCAGCCAAAAGATTTGTAAACAGCCTTTGGTAATTTCATACCCTAAAAGAAGATATGTTTAATGAGTGGGGATGGTACTGTCAATAGGCATGGCCATTCAAGAGGATGCCCGAAACAGGGCATGGGTTGCCGCCTGCTTTAAAGTTGACAAAAACGCCGGCTCTGCTATCAATTGACCCGCGTGTCGGCATTTTTTTAGTTAAGCGCAAAATACCCTTTATAATCAAACACCCGGCAAAGGAGCGCATGATGGACAAGAAGGTTACAGTCATAGGCGCAGGCAATGTGGGCGCAACAGCAGCCCAGCGCCTGTGCGAAAAAGAGCTGTGCGATGTGGTGCTTGTGGACATTGTTGATGGCGTTCCCCAGGGAAAGGCCCTGGATCTTATGGAAGCCGCGCCGATTGAAAAGCATGACTCCGCCGTTACCGGCGCAAACAGCTACGAGCTGACCGCAGATTCGGATGTTGTCATCATAACAGCGGGCATTCCCCGCAAGCCCGGCATGAGCCGCGATGACCTGCTCAAAACCAATGCGGGCATTATGAGGGATGTGACCCGAAATGTGGCCAAATACTCCCCCAATGCCAAGCTTATAATCGTGAGCAACCCGCTGGACGCCATGTGCCATGTTGCTTACAAGGAGAGCGGATTCCCCCGTAACCGCGTGATGGGCATGGCCGGGGTGCTCGATTCCGCCCGTTTCAGGGCCTTCATTGCAATGGAGCTTAATGTTTCCGTTGAAAACACCCACGCCTTTGTGCTTGGCGGGCATGGCGATACAATGGTTCCGCTTCCCCGCTACTCGTCTGTGGCAGGCATTCCCATTACAGAGCTTATGAGCCAGGAGCGCATAGAGGCCCTTGTGGAGCGCACCCGCACGGGCGGCGCGGAAATAGTGAGCCTTTTAAAAACCGGCTCCGCCTATTACGCCCCGGCATCGGCTGCCGTGGAAATGGCGGAATCCATTTTAAAGGACAAGAAAAAGGTCCTGCCCTGCGCCGTTCTTCTTGAAGGCGAATACGGCATAAACAACCTTTTTATCGGCGTTCCCGTGAAGCTTGGCGCAAACGGCATTGAGCAGATTATCGAGATCCGCCTTTCGCCGGAGGAGGATGCGGCGTTGAAGAAGTCGGCGGCGGCGGTGCAGTCCCTGGTCGATATTCTAGAGTAGGGCGGCCCCAGGAAGCCGTGGGCTGTGTTGCGCTTCGCTTGGAATTTCGGTCACATACTATGAGTATGCTCCCTCATTCCTCGCTCGCGCGCCTTGCCCACGGCTCCCTGGAACCGCCCCGTGCGTT
>JASEHB010000374.1 GCA_030018745.1 Desulfatibacillaceae bacterium
TTTCAAATTCAATATCTGCCTTGCCTGGGACGGTGTTGCAGGCTCCCGGCCAGTTTGGCGCACAATTTGCGCCAGGGCTTCCACAAGGGGGCCGTTTTCCGTGGTTTTGCTGCCGTCTGGCAGGTAAAAGGTGTCTTCAAGGCCGGTGCGCACATTTCCTCCCAGTTCTGCGGCAGCCCGGTGGATTTCCCAGTTCTTTTCCCGGCCAGGTCCTGTTACAATCACCTGCCAGTGGGAATTTTTGGGGGATTCATCCACCAGTATGGGCAGAATATCCGTCCTGGCAGGCATTCCGGAATCCACGCCCATCACAAAGGAAAGGTGGGCGTCCCCGGAAAACATGCCGCTTTCCCTGTACGCGGAGACGCTGCGGACAATGCCTGTGTCAAAACACTCGAATTCAGGGGTTATTCCATTGGCATTCATTACATCCAAAAAGGCTTTTACCTTTTCCACCGGGTTGTCAAAAAGGGTGGGAGGCCAGGCCCACTGGCCGTCTGCACGGATTTTGAGGTAATTGAGCGATCCTGCGTTACAGGCAGCCATTTCCGGCTTGTGGGCCGCAAGGCAGGCTGCCGGGCCGGAAATATCCGGGCCGACTATGCCTGTGCTCATGCAGATTATAATATCGGGCACCGCCTGTTTTATGGCGTCAAGAATGTCGCCCACCACCTTTACATCCCATGAGGGAAAGGCCCCCATGCCCGGCTCCTGCATCCTAAAATGGGCATGGACGCAGCTTGCACCAGCATCATAAGCCTGCTTTGTGGCGTTTGCCATCTGCTCCGGGGTGACAGGCACATTGAAGCGGGCCGGATCTGTAAGAACGCCGGTAACGGCAACGGTTATAACGGCTTTATCGGCAAGGCTCATAAGGACCTCCTTATAAAAGGTTGCTTAACAGAAGCCAGATTTTTTCTAACAGCCTTTAAAATGCCTTGCAACATCAAAAGCCTTTCGGTTTTGGCCGTGCGGCTGCGCTTTAGGCAGGTGCAAAAAATGCCCGCCAGTCTTTTCTAAAGACAGCGGTTGATATATATTGGTACCCATGCTTGGCTGATTGGATAAATTTATGGGTTTGGGGCCGATTTTTGCAGTTTGCCGGTATTGACAGCCAGGGCGGCTTTTTCTATTAGCCATGCAGCACCGGGGGTTTTTATAGCAGTTTATGGGTTTTTAAAGATTATTGCCACACAAGCCTTGTTTGCGCCTTTGTGCCTGGCGGCCAAAAATTCAGGGAGGGAATTTGATGCTGCATAGCTATATTGCCGGAATTGGAAGTTTTGTGCCGCCAAAGCGGGTAACAAACGATGATTTGAGCAAGCTGATGACCACCAGCCACGATTGGATAGTGACCCGGTCGGGCATTGAGGAGCGGCGCTTTGCCGATGAAGGCGTTTACTGCTCGGACCTGGCGCTGGAGGCATCAAAAAAGGCTATTGAGGATGCCAAAATATCGCCGGAGGATGTGGATTTCATCATCCTTGCAACCCTGTCGCCGGATCATCATTTTCCAGGCACTGCCTGCTATCTTCAGCCCAAGCTGGGCTTAAACTTAGTGCCGTGCCTGGATGTGCGAAACCAGTGCACGGGCTTTTTGTATTCCCTTGCCGTGGCAGACGCATTTGTAAAGGCAGGGGCGTACAAAAACATCCTGGTTGTGGGCGCCGAGGTGCACTCATCGGCTCTCGATTTTACCGATGAAGGCCGGGATGTGGCTGTGCTGTTCGGGGATGGGGCTGGAGCGGTCATCGTGCAGCCTGCTAAAGACACGGGAAGCAAAATACTTTATTCCGAGCTTCATGCAGACGGCAGCCATGCCAAGGCGCTCCACATGGATATCTGGGATATTTCCAGAAAACCTTTTCTCACGCCGGAAAGCTGCAATACCCGCGAGCGCTGGCCCTCCATGAAGGGCAAGGTTGTATTCAAACACGCCATCACCCGGCTTGTGGAGGTGGTTAACAGCACTTTAGCTGCAACCGGGGTCGGGGCGAATGACATAAAGTTTGTGATTCCCCATCAGGCCAATATGCGCATAAACCAGTTTGTGGCCCAGATGCTTGAAATGCCCCAGGAAAAATTCCTTCACAATATGCAACTCTATGGCAACACCACAGCGGCCAGCATCCCGCTTCTGCTGGATGAAACATACAGGGCAGGCAAAATACAGCGGGGGGATCTGCTTTTGCTGCTTGGTTTTGGCTCTGGCTTCACCTGGGGGGCCACGCTACTGCGCTGGTAGGCAAAAGGCTTTTTTCAGGGCTGGGCGCTTATGCTTATCGGCCCGTACCAAGCCCTGGCCCGCGAGCCGGTGTTGTCAGCATCGGTCATAAGGGCAATGGCTCCGGCCTTTGGCGGGTCCTGGCCGAATGCCCTGCGAAAATCGGCAACAATGTCTGCCTGCTGGTCCATCCATTGACCGGCATTTTCCTGGCCGCTCTGAACAACTATCATAATTGTGCTTTTTACATGGGGGTTTGGAATAAAGGCCCCCACGGGCGCCTTGTTGGCCCAGATGTAGCAAAGAGCGCGGGTTCTCCAGAACAAAAGGGAAGGGAAAACCACATAGATTCTGGCAGGGCAGTCATCGCTCTGCTTGTAGCGCACATCGCCGTCCTCTATGACGCCTTCCACCTTCCATGACCACTTTAAAACAGGATATTCAGCAGGCTCATATTCAATCTTGTAAAAAAGGCCGGATGCAGTTGCCTCGCTTTTTGCTTCAAGGCTGTGCCGCCCCTGGTCTTCCACTACAGTGTAGATGGTGTGGCCCACAAAGGACTTTTCCTGCCAGTTGGAATTCAGCCCGGCTGCAAAGTCGTCAATGACAATCCGCCGGGGCTGGGCAACTGTGGGAGGAATTGCAGCAATGGCTGCCAGAAGGCATAAAAGCAGGGCGATGTAAAAGCAGGCTCTTTTTTTCATGGGATATTTTTGCACGATAAGGCAAAAACTTGCAATGCCATGGGACAGGATTTTTGTGGCTGGCAGAAAAAAAGGGCGGACAACAGCCTATGGTGGCCGTTATCCGCCAAAACTTGCAGACATATTTTCAGCATTGCCTAAAGGGCTGTTATGCGCCCGGCACTGTCAATGGAGTAGGTTCTATCCCCCCGGTCATGCTTTGTCTGCATTTCAAGGGTGTCATGGAAGCCATTCATGACTGTCAGCGTAACTTCCGGAGTGGGGACATAACCGTGAATTATAAGATCACCCACAGTTACAGCATCGTTTGGAGAATCATTGTAAAATGACTGGGCTGCCGTGTAGGCGTTTTTTGCAGTTGTTGCAGCAGCGGAGTCATAGGCCCGTTTTCGATATGCAATAAAATTGGGCACCGCAATGGCGGCAAGAATGCCTATTATGGCGATGACTATCATCAGCTCGATGAGGGTGAAGCCGCGATCCCTGCGATTTATATAGGTAATCATGATGTGTTTCCCCTGCCGGGTTGCCATCAGTTAACCAGCCGGTTTTTGCTGTCAAAAATAAACCCCGTATCCCATTTTTATATATTTGCAACTTTCAAGCCAGGAAATCTGATTTATTT
>JASEHB010000373.1 GCA_030018745.1 Desulfatibacillaceae bacterium
AAGTTTCACGACATTCGCGGCGATGAAGGCGGAATTTGCCATCCCTTTTTGGTTTCAGGTTTTTCCTTGGGCAGAGGCGGGCCAAAAACGCAAGATGACGGCACAAAGTCTGTAACAAACAGAAGCGGGCCGCGGGAATAAAAGCTTGCACCCTGTTCAAGGGCCTGGCTTGTGTTGACCGTAAGAATAACAAAGGGGGCGATTCGCCTGCCAAGCCGAATAGCCATTTCCTTTTCCGGGCTTAAAATCACAAGCGGGAAACCTGCCGGGAAAATCCCCTTTTCAACAATGACAGGCCATGTTTTTTCCCTTGTGGCAGTGTAAAGGAGCACCGGCAAATCTGTTGCAGGGCTTGCCGGATGTGAAAATTCAGGTGCTTTGGCCCGCACCCTTTTCTGCTCTCCGTCAATTACAATTTCCGCTTTTTCCTGCCCCAAAATGCTTACAGCTTCTGGAATAGCTCCCCTGCGTATGCGCGGGGCGTCCTCCTGCTCATTTATGGCCCTTTCCACTTCTTTTATGTCAAACCAGCCCTGCTCATCGCAGATAAGGCCGAACTCATCGGGCCTTATGCCCAGGGCATAGGCCAAAAGCTTGTTTGTCTTCTCAATGTACTTTAAATTTTTCATGGCAATTGCCCCTTTTAGGCTCCTTACAGTATACCGTTCTTGCAGTTAATTCATATCAGAATTTGGCCCCATACAAAAGTGCTGCAAGCCTTCTGGTCTTTTTAAGTTATTGATTTAAAAGGTTTTTATCGAAGAAGAATATACTTTTAGTGTCGCATTCCCGACTGTTTTGGTAGGCAAAAACTAAAATAATAGCTTGAACCCAAAGCTTTACTTTGATAGACCCTTGCCGCTTGGAGGGAAAAAGATGAAGTCTCATGCAGGCGAAGGATAGAAATGCAATCAAGTCAGCCCTGTTTTAGGCTGATAACGCTTTATGCTTATGGGGGTTTTTATGAGCGACCAGGAGATGGTTCTTGAGGGAGAAGGCGCAAGTGCGTCTTTCAACTGGAAGCGGTTGGTATTCATCCTTATTGGCGTAGGGCTTTTTGCCCTGGTGTATTTTTCTCCTCCCTGGCCCGATGCGGTTGATCCTCTTGGGGAGCATTTTCCCTTGAGCACGGCTGCAAAGGGGGCCTTGGCCGTTTTTCTGCTGGCAGGCACATGGTGGGTGTTCGAGGTTGTACCCATAGGCATAACAAGCCTTACCATAGGCGTTCTTCAGGTCCTTTTCTTCATCCGCCCGGCCAAGCAGGCCTTTAAAGACTTCATGGATCCCTCCGTGATGTTCATCTTCGCTTCCATTGTAATAGGCATGGTCTTCACCCGCACGGGCCTTACCCGGCGGCTTGCCTACAAAATGCTGCGCGTAGTTGGCGAGCGCACTTCAATGATATACCTGGGCTGCTTTGTGGTTACCGCGGCCCTTACCCACATAATGGCCCACACCGCAGTTGCCGCCACAATCTACCCGCTTCTTCTGGCCATTTACAGCCTTTACGGCGAGGGCGACAAACCCACCAAGTTCGGCAAGGGCCTTTTTATAGGAATGGCCTATGTGGCTGGCGCAGGCTCCATTGTAACCCTGCTGGGCGCGGCCCGCGGCGCTGTGGCCATAGGCTTTTATAATGATATTGTAGGCCAGAACATAAGCTTTTTCGGCCTCACCTATTATATGTTCCCCATTGGCTGGCTCATGGTTTTCCTTATCTGGGGCCTTATGATGGTGGCTTTCAAGCCGGAAAAAGCAGTCATACACGGGTTAAAGGAAAAGGCATCATCCCTTGAAAAACAGCTTGGGCCTCTTACAAGAAATGAAATCACCGCTGTTGTAATCATCGGCGTCTGCATTGCGGTAATGAGCCTGCAAAGCTTTGTGCCTGCCCTGCAGAAGATAGATAAAACAGCAATCATTCTCACCTCCACAGTTTTGTTTTTCCTTTTGAGAATTTTGGATATCCGGGATCTGGAGGACATTCCCTGGAACATCATCCTGCTCTTTTCCGGGGCCATGAGCATAGGCTTTTGCCTGTGGGAAACAGGGGCAGCCAAGTGGCTTGCCGTTAACTGGCTCACCATGTTCGAAACAGCGCCCCGCTTTGTGTTCATAATGAGCATAGCCTTTTTTGTGATGATAATGACTAACTTCATCATGAATGTGGCAGCCATTGCCATAAGCCTGCCGGTGGCTCTTGTCATCGCCCCCTACCTGGGGGTCGGCTCGGAGGTCATCCTCTTTGCCTCCCTGGTTACGGCAGGTATGCCCTTCCTGCTGCTTGTGGGCGCGGCTCCCAATGCCATTGCCTACGATTCCAAGCAGTTCACAACAGGCGAGTTCTTCCTGTGGGGTATTCCGGCTTCCATTATTCTTATGGTTGTCATCGCGCTGGCGGTGCTGGTTATCTGGCCGCTCATGGGAATGACCATTTATACGGGCTGATGAAGCGTTTGCAGATAAGGCTGGCAAGAGAAGCCTGCCTTAAAAATCTTTGAAAAGTTTAGGGGGAGCCTGGCGCTGATTTTGGCAGCCAAAAAAGGCTCCCCCTGTTTTTTTGAAGTTCAGACCGATGATTTTGCCCGACAGCCCAAAAAAGCTCGCTCAAAAAAACTTGACAAGGCCCTTGCAACAAAGCAAAGTTTATTGTTTATTCTGCGGAATGTTTTTCGAGCGGGCGCTCGCACAGGTAAGGGGCCATGAACCAACAGGACAAAGCACAGGATACAGATGGAGCGGGCAAAAATCCTGTTGTTATAATTTCAGGCTCATACGGAAGCGGGAAAACCGAATACGCTGTCAATCTGGCAGCAAAAAGTGTTGATGACGGCAAGCCCTGTATGCTGGTTGACCTGGATGTGGTGAAGCCATATTTCCGCAGCAGGGATGTACGGGAAGAATTTGAAAAGCGCGGCATTGCAGTTGTTGCGCCGGAGGGTCATTTTTCCCATGCGGATCTTCCCATGCTCTCGCCCCGTGTTGGAGGGGCCATAAGGCAGAAGGAAAGGCCCGTCATTCTGGATGCAGGCGGCGACCCTGCCGGAGCAAGGGTTTTGGGGCGCTTTTGCAGCGAAATAAAGGCCCGTGGCTACGAAATGGCGCTGGTTGTAAACACGCGAAGGCCAGACACCCGGACCCTTGACGACACACTGATAATGATGGGGATGATTGAGGCAAAAAGCGGCCTTTTGTTCACAGGCATTGTGGCCAACACCCACCTTATGGAGCAGACGGACACGGCCCTTGTGCTTGAGGGTGTGAAAGCAGCCAGGCAGGTTGCAGACAAAACGGGCGTTGCGTTTGAAACAGCCCTTGTGCTTGAGGACAATCTGGCCAGGGTGGATATAAGTAAGGTTGATGCGCCTGTTTTTGTGCTCAAAAAGCATCTCAAAAAGCCCTGGGAGCACCAGACAGAAGCCCCTTACCGCATTTAGGCGGCAAAATAAGGGACTTGAAAGATAACTCCGGGCCGGGCCGCAGCTTTGAGGAAGCTTTTAGTGAAGTCTTTTACTGGAAGGCCAATGCCTATTTTGTTAAGGTTAAGGTTTCA
>JASEHB010000008.1 GCA_030018745.1 Desulfatibacillaceae bacterium
TTTGTGGGCAAATGACTGTTAAAGAGCAAAAACCGTTTTGCTTTAGCAGGCCCAAAAGAATCAGGCGCTCTGCCTGCCTGCGACAAAAAATCCTTCCTGCCGGGCCAAAGTTGCACCCTTTGCTTGATTTGAAGCATAGTCTTTATTGTGCAACAAGAAAATGAGGCGCAACACACATAAACTGTGAAGTATTTCACCCAAACAACATGAAATTGCACACAGCAGATTTTTTCTTTGCAAAGCATCGGCTTTACACCATCAGGGCCTTGTGGCATAAATTCCCTAATAAACCGCCGGGCAGACAAATAAACACGCTGCCTGAAGGCGGCAGATTTTTTGCCCCAAAAGGAGCCGGATATGTTGAGCAAAAGGGTTATTGTGTGCCTTGATGTGAGGGATGGCAAAACCACAAAGGGAGTAAAGTTTGTTGGCAATGTGGATATAGGCGACCCGGTTGAAATGGCGCGGATCTATTATGAGCAGGGCTGCGATGAACTGGTTTTCTACGACATAACGGCATCTCACGAAAAGCGGGGCATAATAATTGATGTTGTTCGCCGCGTGGCTGAAAGCATTTTCATTCCCTTTTCCGTTGGCGGTGGCATAAGAAGCAAGGAGGATATGCGCGAGGCGCTTCTTGCAGGGGCTGAAAAGGTGAGCGTCAATTCAGCCGCTGTTCAGAACCCGCAAATCATCTCCCAGGGCGCCAAAGCCTTTGGCCGACAATGCGTTGTGCTGGGCATGGATGCAAAAAGGGTGGAAAAAAGCGCGGCCATTCCAAGCGGCTATCAGGTTTTCATCAACGGCGGGCGCACCCCTGTTAACCTGGATGCCTTGGAGTGGGCTGTTGAGGCCCAGAGGCTTGGGGCTGGTGAAATCTGCCTTAATTCCATTGATGCGGACGGAACACAGCAAGGCTACGAGATTGAACTTACCCGCACAATCTCGGAAGCTGTGGACATACCCGTAATCGCTTCGGGCGGGGGCGGCAGCCCGGAGCACATGGCCCAGGTGCTCACAGAAGGGAAGGCAGACGCGGTGCTTGTGGCATCAATTGTTCATTACGGCACTTACACCATAGGCCAGATAAAACAGGACCTTGCCGGACAGGGCATACCAGTGCGAAACATACTTGAGTAAGACGGTAGGCAATCCCGGTCATCCAGGCCCATGACGAAAAAAAAGCCGGGCCGCCGGGAGTGTGCTTTCCCCCGGCGCAATGCCCGGCATTTTTCAAAAAGGGTTTTTACTGATTTAGTATCTGGTCCAGGCTATACGAAATTACCGTGGTGGAAGCGCTTATAAGCCCCTGCTTGACCACTGCGGCCACAAGGTCGAGCTTTCCGTCATTGGTAAAATCGCCCACAGCATAATCTGCTATGTAGCCGGAGATTTCCCGCGTTTCCCAAAGGGGCGAAAGGCCAAGCCCGTCCCATCCCAAACACACGAAGCTGCCCTTGGTGTAATGACGGAAGCGCTCAAGGACACGGCCTGTGGGGCTTGTATTTCTAACCACAAGAACAGCATCCCTGCCCTTTGTGCCCCAGGGTTTTACAATGAGTCGCTGGGAAAGGTAGCGCCGGTTTTCGGTGCCCGGCACATCCATGTAGGCCTGGCTTCCCCCAAAGTCCTTTTCGCTGCGCCATATGCGCCTTCCTTCAGATGAATAAAGGGTTATGGCTCCGTTTTCATCCAGATCAACTGTGTTGGCAGACCCAAGCTCAACCAACTGTCCTGTTGCAAATCCGAAAACCGTCTGGGCGCCGGGCACTGCGGCAGAACCTGCCCGCACATAGCCATTGCCCCGTGCTTCAAGGGGATAAACCCCGGAAAGAAAGAGGTCGGAAATCCCCCTTGTCTGGCCGAAAAGCTGCGGCCTTTTGCGGGAGTCAACGGCCACGCCCAGATAATAGCCCACGCCTTCCGCCACAGGGGTAAGCCTCTGGCCGCTCCACTCATAAACAATGGACTGCAACCGCTGATTGCCGGTGTTTAGGGCTGAAACAAAGAGTTCGTCCTTTCCGTTGCCGTTTATATCCCCTGCATCCACCCAAAGGGCCTTGAAGTGGCGGGGAAGATCAATCCTGTCCACCTGCCGGAAGCCGCCCCGTTCAAAACGGTAGATAAAAATCGTGTTGTCGCCAAGCAGCACGGTTTCATTTATGCCGTCCCCTTCCATGTCCATCAGGCAAAGCCCAAGAATGCCGGTGGAAATTTCAGGGCTGCTCCAAAAGCCTGTGTCCTGGCTGCGGGCAACCACAAAGGGCGATACGCCGCTGACAGCCGCCGGGGCTGCCGGAGCCTCAACACCCGGAGCCGGTGCAGCCGGGGCTGCAACAGAAGGGGCCGGGGCTGCAACAGAAGGAGCCGGGGCCAGAAGATCCTGCTCAATAAGGGTGTAGGGGTGCGCCCTTGAATGCCTTTCCGGTTCGGGCGCAGGTGCGGGCTGGGCGGCAATCCGGGGGGCTTGGCCCAAAAGCTCCTGGTTTATCTGCGCGGCAAAGGCGTTTATGCCGGGAATGACATCCGCCATTGTTTCACTGGTGCGGGCAAAGGTCATCACCTGGCCCTTTTCCACATCAACAGCCACGGCATCAAGGCTCACGGCATCACCAAAAACAGTCACGCTGCCAAAAAGAACAAAATCCGCCTCAACGCTTTTTCCAAGCTCAATTGCGCTGTCCTTGTCAAGGGGGCTTTTGGCCTTTGCCAGGGCGCTGCCCATTTCTTCAGGGCCTATAACAGCCACCTGGTCTTTGGCTGCAAGGCGGCTGCGCAGCATGTCCGTTATGCCCTTCTGCAAAAAGCTCATGTCTTTTTCGGCATTTATGGCAAAAGGCGCAATGACCACGGTTTGAACCTGCCGGGCAGATGCAGGCCCGGCAAGCAGGAGCAGGGCAGCCAGCAAAAGGGCGGGCAAAAACCGCAGGCAAAAGGCGTTGTTAGTGAACATGGCGTAAAATCTCCCCTAAAGCTGTTGACAGGATAATGAGCTTGAAAGCTGGAGGGCTTTTTGCAGAAGCCTGCCCCTTGGATTCAAATCATCTTGACCCTTCCTTTGAAAACGGATGGGCCGGATCATGAAAAAACTTTTTACCATCAGGGGCCGCAAGTGTCAAAAGCTTTGAAGTCCTGGCAAAAAAGCCCTTGCCTGGAGGCTTGTTCCAAGGCGGGAAGATTGTCCTTCCGGGCAAAAAAATCCGGGGAAAAGCCTTTGAACAGGTAAAGGCCCTTCCCCGGATTTGGGATTCAACCAAAATTTCCGGCAGCAGGCCTGCTGTTAAGGATGCCGCCGGAAATTTGGGACTAGAATTTGTAACCCAGATCCACCTGATACAGGTTGACGCTGGGCTGGAGGTCGCGGGCCTTGGCCTCATAGAAAAGGCCTTTGCCGTCAATTGAGAAGTTTTTGGTGATCTTGTAGGACAGGCTGGCAATCCAGCCCCTGATGTCCGTATTGCTGATGCCGGTGCCAAAGTCTCCGTCCTTCAGGGGGCCAAAGCAGGAGTCTGCACCCACCTCGGCATAGGCAATGCCTGCGCCGAAAGACTTGTATCTGGCGTTTAAGCCCGCAGTCCAGCCTGTATCCTCATCGCCCGGCTTCAATGTTCCGCCCAAAACACCCTGGCCCGCATCTCCGTCTGCTCCCAGGTTCACAAACCAGTGGCCATAGGCGGAGAGCTTCACATCCCCCACCGGCATTCCGGCAGTGCCGTAAATATCGTAGATTTCCCACTTGTAGTTGTTATTGGGGCGGTTCTGCTCGTTAATTTCGTTGTTGAAAGGCTGGTAGCTTGTGGAAAGCATGAAGTCGAAATTGTCCGTCTTCATGGCATAGCCCAACTGGGCAACATAGAGCTTGCCCATGTTGTTGCCATACTGCCTGGCAACATAGGCGCCTGCTGTTGCAAAAAATCCGCTTCTGTCAAAATTGACTGTAAACCCTGCCGGGCGCACATCGCCATCCCACAGCAGCCAACTTGTTTTCCACAGCATTTTCTGCTGTCCTGCGGTGAACTTGAAGTTTTCTCCCAGCTTGTGCTGGGCAAAGCCATAGTCCAGGCGAATGTCTCCGGTTTCAAAAAAGTTGCCGTTGGACCATGTTGCATTGGTGCTGGTGGCGTCCGCGCCGCCTGTGCAAAGGCCGACACCCACCTTCCAGGATTCTTCCTTGTTGTCCCACACAAAACCCAGGCGGAACCTGGTGCGCATACGATCCGTGGTGGTGTTTTTTTTGTCCGGGGCCACCTCATCCCTGTCGCGCAGCTCATAGCGGATGCGCAGATCAGCATTGAGCGTAAGGCTGTCAATGGCCTTGCCAAGCTTCACAAGACCGCTTTCGTTTGCCCATGTTCCTGATGGCAGGGCAAGGAATAATGCTGCCAGAAACAATATTGCCACTCCTGTTGCCTTCTTCATGTTGCCTCCCTTTCCTCGCTTTTCTGGTTGCGGATAAATAGCAAAACCGCGCCGCAATCCGGCGCAGGCGGCACAACCTATCCGGGCCAAATAAGCAAGGCATTAGGGTTTGGATAAAAATCTGTTAAAGGCGGTTATTGTCTGGCAGGACAGCAAATTGTGAGGTTGTGGAAATTTGCGGAATTGAAGATGGATGTGCTGCTCTTGTCCTGTTGGAAGTCTTTCTGCCGTAAAAGAGACTTTCAAACTGGCGGCTGTTTTTTTCGCTATTTCACAGCCCTGTACTCATCCATAAAGCGGCGGAAAAAGGCCTCCATGAAGGCATGGCGCTTTCTGGCAAGCCTTGCGCCCTCTTTTGTGAGCATGAGATTTTTTATGAGGGAGAGCTTTAGGCAATACTCTCTGTAACCCGTGTCATCGCGGGTGTAGGGCAGGCTGTCTTTGGGGTCTATGTCCGGGTTGTGCAGTCGTGCGCCCACTTCCCCTGCAAACTGAAAGGCCCTGGCCACCCCCACAGCACCAATGGCATCCAGCTTGTCTGCATCAAAAAGGGTTTTGGCCTCTATTGTGGAGGGAGATTCGCCCTTTCGGAAGCGGTGGGAGCCTATGCAGTGGAGTATGTTGTCTTTACGGCCTTTGTCCAGGGGCAGGTTTGCCAGTATGGGCAGGGCAAGCTCGCAGCCTTTTTGGGCATGGCAAATGGCTCCGGCGGATTTGTCCTGGCAACTTCTGCCTATGTCGTGAAGATAGGCGGCCAGGCGCACCACCAGCAGATCCGCCCCCTCCTTTTGGCCTATGGCTTTTGCAAGGGCTGCAACCCGCAGGGTGTGATCCCAGTCGTGGCTGGCAGCAGAGCCGTCAAAAAAAGGCCTGGCCGCAAGGCGCACCTCTTCCTCCAGGGCATTCATTGCATTTGCTGGCTCATCAATTTTTTGGGGATGGGTCATGGGCTGTCCATATATTATAAGGAATGCCTTGTTAGGGCAAATTAGCCTTGGCAGCCCTCTGCGTCAAGAGATACCAGGCGCTTGCCATGTGAAAGGCCTTTTTCCCGGCCCCCTGGTCGTGGGAGCGGCGCAGGGTTTTTCCGTCCATGACAACCCCCTGCACATTTGTTAAACCCGATAATTCGCGAGCCAAGATTTGTGCACTTGCGAAATTCTTCTGGATGAATACTTGTGAAAATACGCGCAATGGTGGCCCTGGCCCCGGCAAAATTAAAGTTGACATCTGCCTTTATTACCTTTAAGTTTCTGTTTTGGCTGCGGGCATAACTCAGCTGGTAGAGTACGAGCTTCCCAAGCTCGGAGTCGCGAGTTCGAATCTCGTTGCCCGCTCCAGAGTAACGCCTGGGTTCCCTTCCTGTGGCTGGCCTTGAGCTGTCACCTCCTTGTCGAGGCCTTGCTGGAGAAGCGGATATACTCGAACCGGTCAGGGGTGACACTTTACGATAGACAGTTGAGTCTGCGTAAGGGAAACGGGCGTTTCGCCCGTTTTTGTTTTTTTAAAAGCGGCATACTTTAAATAAGCCTGTTAAATAAGGCAATTACACGGTTGTTGGATTTATTTTGAGCATGAATAAGGGCAAAAAAAAGCCGGAAAAGGCAAAAATGGGCACGGCAAAAGCTGCTGTTGGCCCCCAATTTGAAGCTGTGGCCCAAAAGGCGGCCGGGGTTGTGGAGCCGGTGCTGGCGGCAGAGGGCCTGGAGCTTGTGCTGGCCCAGTTCTGCCCCGAGCCTGGAGGGCCTGTTTTAAGGCTTTTTGTTGACCGGCCCGGCGGCGTGACCCTGGAAGACTGCATGGCGGCCAGCCGCCTTGTTTCGGACCTTTTGGATGTTTATATGGAAGACCAGGCGGGCTACCGGCTTGAAGTCTCCTCTCCGGGGGATACCCGTCCCCTTACAAAGAAGGAGCATTTCGAGAAATTTCGCGGCAGCCGCGCCAAAGTGACGCTTGCCCAGCCCCAAAACGGCAGAAAAAACTTTACCGGGCGCATTGCAGGTGTTGAGAACAGCACCCTTACCCTGGCCTGTGACGGGGGAATCGTGGAGCTTGCTTTGGACGGAATAGCTGTGGCCCGGCTCTGCCGCAGCAAGGGAGAAGACCGATGCTAAACGACATCAGCCGTGTCATTGAACAGGTCAGCCGAGACAGGGGGATTGACAAGGACATCCTTATTGCCACCCTCACGGAGGCCATCCAGTCGGCGGCTCACAAGAAATTGGGCCCAAGGGCGGAAATTGAGGTCCATTACAATGAGGAAACCGGCGAAATAGAGGTCTTCCAATTCAAGGAAGTGGTTGAAAATGTTGTGGAGCCGGACCTGGAAATAACCCTTGAGCAGGGCCGGGAGCTTGACCCGGAATGCGAAATCGGGGATCAGCTTGGCAGCAAAATGGACACGGCCACCTTTGGCCGCATTGCAGCCCAGAGCGCCAAGCAGGTCATTATCCAGAAAATGAAGGATGCCGAGCGGGATGCTGTTTACCGCAACTTCATTGACCGCAAGGGCGAAATCATAAACGGCGTGGTTCAGCGCATGGATCGCGGCGATATAGTCGTAAACCTTGGACAGACCGAGGGCATATTGCCCCACCGTGAGCAGGTCCCCCGCGAAATCTACCACAGAGGTGACCGCATCCGCGCAATCATTCTGGATGTGGTTGCGGATGGCCGCGGTCCCCAGGTCATTCTTTCCCGCAGCCGCCGCAGCTTCCTCATCCAGCTTTTCAAGATGGAGGTTCCCGAAGTCGGCGAAGGCATTGTGTCCATAATGGGCGTGGCAAGGGAGCCGGGTGTCCGCTCCAAGATTGCCGTGGCCAGTTCCGACTCCGAGGTGGATGCCGTGGGTGCCTGCGTGGGAATGCGCGGCTCGCGGGTTCAGAATGTTGTGCATGAGCTGCGCGGGGAAAAGATAGACATTGTTCCCTGGCACGCGGATTCAGCCAAGTATGTGTGCAATGCCCTGGCTCCGGCCCAGATATCGCGCGTTATCATTGACGATGAATCATCGGCAATGGAAGTGATTGTCCCTGACGAGTTTTTGTCTGTGGCCATAGGCAAGAAGGGCCAGAATGTGCGCCTTGCCTCCAAGCTCACGGGCTGGCATCTTGATGTAAAGAGCGAGACCCGCTACAACCGCGCCATGCAGGACGGCTATGACTCCCTTCTGGAATTGCCGGGCATGAATGCAGCCCTGGCGGATGCCCTTTATGAAAAGGGACTTTATTCCGTTGAGGAAATCGCCAGCGCTTCGCCCGATGACATCATTGCGGTGCGCTCCATGGAAGAGCAGGAGGCCCGTGACATCATCGATTCAGCCCGCACCGCAGCCTTGAGGCGCATTGCCGAGGCCAGAAAGCGGGAGCAGGAAAGGGAAGTCCAGGAGGCTGCGGCAAGGGCAAAAAGCCGTGAAGCCAAAAAGGCGGCCGAGGCAGATGCAGCCGAGGCAGAGGCTGCCCAGGATCAGGAAGATGAGGAGAATATGGGGCCTGACGAGAGTCCGCAGGAAACCCAGGAAGCCCAGGAAGCCCAGGAAGCCGCTTCTGATGAAGAATCCGGCGATGCCCAGAATGATGACCTGGATAACACTCCTGACCGGCAATAGCCGGAGACTTAAACGCCGGGGCGTCTGAAAAAGGCGGCCCAAAGGCGCATTTGTTGCGATAACAAAGCCCAAGGGGATGGGAATGGCGAAAATTCGAGTTTACGAGTTGGCCCGGGAACTCAGCATGACCAACAAAGATCTGTTGGAGAAGATCGAGGGGATGGATCTGCCCGATTCTGCATCCATCAAAACCCATACGAGCTCCATAGAAGAAGAAACGGTCGAGCTGATCAAGGCCAACCTGGCTGCTCCCAAGCAGGCAAATATAGTTGAAAAGCGTATCGGCAGCACCCTGATACGCAGACGCCGTAAGGATGCGCCTGCAGAACCAGCTCCTGAAAAGGAAGACCTGCCCCAGGAAGCGGCCGCGGAGGCGCAGGCTCCACCCGCCGAAGCAGAAGCTTTAGCTGCGCCTGAAGCCAAAAAGGCGGAGAAGGCCAAAAAGGAGGCTGTTGAGCCGAAGGAAGCTCCCGCAAAGGAGGCTTCAGACCAAAAGGCCCTGCAGGAAGAGCCTGTCAGCACCCCGGATGCCAAAGACCTTGAGGCAGAGGCTGCCGCTGATGTCAAAGCTGATGCCCAAAAGGCGGCTCCAGCTCCCAAGGCTGTGAAGAAACGCAAAAAAGCCACAGAGGAAGCACCGGCCAAAATTGTTGCCAAGCCAACTCCTCCGCCTCCGCCGGAACCAGAACCGGAACCAGCGGCAGAACCGGAACCCGCAGCAGAAACGGATCAGGCGCTGCCGGATCAGGATCAGGCGCCTGTTGCAAAGGCCGGAGAGGATGAGCAGGCGCAAGCTGCGCCCCAGAAAGAGGTTGAGCCGGAAAAAACCGGCATTACCGATCAGCCGGAATCCCAACCGCCTGTTGAAACAGAAGGAAAAGAAGCCCCAAAGCCTGCCAAGCCCAAAAAGAAAAAGAAAAAGGAGCAGGCAGCCAAAATAATCAGTCTGCCGGAAAAGCCGCCGGAATTTTACAAGCCCGAGCCCAGGCAGGAGGCCAAGCAGGAGGCCAGGCCAGAGCCGAGGCCGGAGAAAAGGCCTGCGCCACCAAGCTCTGTCGAGCCTGACAATGCCTTGGCTGCCCGCAAGAAAAAGAAAAAGGGCCGCAAGGTTGAGGAGACGGTTGCAGAAGTTGATGCCAAGCTTGTCAAGAAGCGGACCTCCTTCAAGCGCCGCGAGGTTGTGGAGGGCGCAGCCCTTTATGACCAGGCAGGCCGGGGCCGCAAAGGCAAGCGGGGCAGCGGCAAGCCTCTTCCCAAGCCCGGAAAAACCATCACCACCACTCCAAAGGCCATCAAGCGCAGAATCAAGGTGGATGAAGCCATTTTGCTTTCCGAGCTTGCAAAGCGCATGGGCATAAAGGCTTCCGAGCTTATCCGCAAGATGATGGACATGGGCACCATGGCCACCATCAACCAGTCTTTGGACTTTGAAACCGCCACCATTCTGGCCGCTGAATTCAGCTATGAGCTTGAGAGGGCCGGTTTTGAAGAGGAAACCTTTATAAAGGCCCAGCATGATGCTCCGGAATCCCTGAAGGAGCGCCCCCCTGTGGTCACCATCATGGGCCATGTTGACCACGGCAAGACCTCCCTGTTGGATGTCATCCGCCAAACATCGGTCACAAGCGGCGAGGCAGGCGGTATTACCCAGCACATCGGCGCTTACACGGTGGTTACGCCCAAGGGCAATGTCACATTTCTGGATACCCCCGGCCACGAGGCTTTTACTGCCATGCGCGCCCGTGGCGCATCTGTTACGGATATAGTTGTTCTGGTTGTTGCCGCAGATGACGGGGTTATGCCCCAGACCGTGGAGGCCATCAATCACGCCAGGGCTGCCCAGGTTCCAATAATCGTGGCGGTTAACAAGATGGACAAGCCGGGTGCAGACCCGGACAAGGTGATGCGGGAGCTTGCGGAAAAGGGCCTATCCTCCGAAGACTGGGGCGGCGATACGATTTTTGTGAAGGTTTCGGCCAAGGCCAAAACGGGCATTGATCTCCTGCTGGAGATGATTCTGCTCCAGGCGGAGGTTCTGGAGCTTACCGCCAATGCAGACAAGCCTGCCAGGGGCCATGTTGTGGAAGGCAAGATGGATCCGGGTCGCGGCCCTGTTGCCACGGTTCTGGTCAAGGAAGGCACCCTCCATGCAGGAGAAGTGGTGGTCTGCGGCGTTCACTGGGGCAAGATAAGAGCCTTGACCGATGACCGGGGCCAGACGGTTGATGCAGCCGGACCTTCGTTCCCGGCAGAGATAATAGGCCTTTCGGGTGTTCCCATGGCTGGCGATGAGATGGTAGTGGTGGAAAACGAAAAGTCCGCCAAGCAGATTTCCGAGCACCGCAGCCACAAGCAGCGCATTGCAGATCTTGCAAAGACCACCCGGCCAAACCTGGAAAACATTTTTGCCCAGATGCAGATGGGCCAGGTAAAGCAGCTTGAAATCATTGTAAAGGCGGATGTTCAGGGATCTGTGGAAGCCCTGGTTGACAGCCTGAACAAGCTCTCCGGCGATGAGGTCAAGGTCAGCGTTCTTCACTCCGCTGTTGGAACCGTAACCGAATCCGATGTCAGCCTGGCTGCGGTTTCAGATGCCATCATCCTTGCCTTCAATGTGCGACCCAATCCCAAAGTGGTTGATTTTGCAGCCGAAGAGCATGTTGACATCCGCTACTATGACATAATCTACGATGTAATAAACGACATCAAGGCCGCAATGGTGGGCATGATGGCCTCCACCTACAAGGAGCACATTGTCGGCCGGGCTGAAGTGCGCGACACCTTCACCATTCCCAAGGTGGGCACCATAGCCGGGTCCTACATTCTGGATGGCAAGGCCCAACGCGGCTCTCTTGCCCGCCTTGTGCGGGACGGAGTTGTGGTGCATGACGGCAAGGTTGGCTCTCTGCGGCGCTTCAAGGATGATGTGAAGGAAGTGCTTGCAGGCTACGAATGCGGCATAGGGCTTGATAATTTCAACGACATCAAGCCGGGCGACCAGATAGAGCTTTACAAGCTTGAGGAGATAAAGCCCTCCATGGATTAGCCGGGCGGGCTGCCGGGCAAAATAGCTTCAACCCTTGCAAGAGGAGGCCCGAACATGGTTGTGGGTTACGGCGCAATAACACTGCGGCTTCCCGAAAACCACAGCCTCAAAGGGAAGCGCAAGGCAGTCAAGGCGGTCATAGGGCGGATACGCAGCAATTTCAATGTTTCCGCCGCAGAAATTGCCGCCAATGAAATGCACCAGCGCGCGGTAATCGGAGTGGCCCTGACGGGCAATGCCCATACCCTTGTCAACTCCAAGCTGGACCGTATAGTGAATCTGGTGGAGAGCATGGGGGTCGGCGAGGTTCTGGATGCCGAAATGGAAGTAATGAGCGTGGCCCTGCCTTCAGGCCGCATGGAATGGGATGAGGATCTGTCGCAATGGATTCGGGATATGGAAAAAAGCCCTTTGACCGGGCAAGACGAGTAGGCGCCCGCATGAAGGAGGAAATCGCCCTTGTGCTGGCAAACCGTCTCCGGGATCCGGGCCTTAAAAGCGCCATCATCATGGATGTGGAGCTTACCCGCGATTTGCGGCTTGCCAGGGTTTATTACTGCCTGCAAGGCGGGCCGGAGGGCCGGGAGGCGGCCCAAAGCGGATTTGACAGGGCCAGGGGCTTTATAAAAAAGGAAATAGCGCCCCTTTTGGGGCTGCGTTATATGCCGGACCTGGAGTTTTTGTATGACAACTCCATTGATCAGGGCCAGCACATGGAAGCTCTTTTAAAAAAGCTTAACCAACAAGAGCAGGAAGAATAATGGCCAGGGGAAAAAAGGCCCTGTCCATAAACGGCGTTGTGGTTCTGGACAAGCCCGCAGATCTGACTTCAGCCCAGGTTGTGGCAACGGTCAAAAGGGCATTGAGGGCCGAAAAGGTTGGCCACACAGGAACGCTGGACCCATTTGCAACCGGAGTGTTGGTGTGCTGCCTGGGTTCGGCCACAAAGCTTGCCCGCTTTTTTTTGCATGGCGACAAGGGCTACCAGGCCCTGCTCTGCCTGGGTGTGGATACCGACACACAGGATCTCACCGGACAGGTTGTTGCCAGGGGAGACTGGTCGGGCATAACTCAAGAACAGGTGGAAAAGGCTCTTTTGAAGTTTACGGGCCGCATAATGCAGGAGCCGCCGGTATATTCGGCCTTGAAGCACGAGGGCCAGGCCCTTTACAAGCTGGCCAGGGCTGGAACCCCCGTGCAGAAACCAGCCCGGCCCGTTCACATAAAGCAGTTGACCCTGCTTGAGGTGAATCTGCCGCTGGTGAGTTTTTACTGCACCTGCTCCGGAGGAACCTACATCCGCTCGCTGTGTGCGGACATAGGCAGAGAACTGGGCTGCGGAGGCCACTTGCAGGCCTTGCGCCGCACGGCGAACAGCGGCTTCACCCTTGACGATGCGGTGAGCCTGGAGAGCTTTTTGAAGGACGCGGCACAAGGCAGGGCCAGCGAGCATTTCATAGGCCCGGCAGATGCCTTGAAGACCATGATTGAGGTCACGGCGGATTTTGCCCTGACCAAAAAAATCCGTCACGGCCAGGCTCTTACCCGCCGTGATATGGCCCTGCCCCATGCGTCCCCCGAAGCCCAAGGGGCTGCAAGGCAGGTGAAGGTGGTTGACGCCAACCGGAATCTGTTGGCTGTTCTGGAGGAGAATCCGGACGGGGTCGGCCTGGATTATTGCTGTGTGTTTTCAGCGGCCTGAAGTAAAGAGCTGCTTTAAAATATGGAGACCCGGCCTTCTTGGGCAAGGAATTGTCTGAAAGGCCCTTACAAAAGAGGCAACTTAAACGCTGGGGATAAATAACAACAGGCCCTGCGGCTTTCGCAGGCCCCATTACCACAGCAAGGGAGGCACAAAGCAGTGGTTCTGACACCAGACAACAAAAAGGTCGTTATCGAAAAGTACAAGCGTCATGAAGCGGACACGGGATCCCCCGAAGTCCAGGTGGCTCTGCTCACCAACCGGATTGAGTACCTGACAGAGCATTTCAAGACCCATAAAAAGGATCACCACTCCCGGCGGGGCCTGCTCAAACTGGTGGGCCAGCGCCGCAGGCTGCTCAATTATCTTAAAAACAAGGATGTGCATCGTTACCGCGCAATCATTGCGGAGCTGGGCTTGAGGAAATAAGCCTTCGCCCCGGTTTGTCAGTGCGTGCCGCGCCGCTTATGTGGCCCCTGCTGGCCGCAACCTTTTAATACGGCGCACACGCCAGTACATGGCGGCAGATTGGTTTTGGCGTGCAGCCTTGAGGAGAAAAAAATGAAACACATTATCCGCACCATAGACATCGGCGGAAGGCCGATGACCATTGAAACCGGCAGGCTGGCCAAGCAGGCCGGCGGCTCGGTCACCATCACCTACGGCGAAACAATTACCCTGGTAACTGCCGTGGGCGCCCAGGAAGAGCGCCAGGGAATCGACTTTCTGCCCCTTTCCGTGGAGTACCAGGAAAAGGTTTATGCAGCAGGGCGGATTCCGGGCAACTATTTCCGCAGGGAGATGGGGAGGCCATCGGAAAAGGAAACCCTCACGGCCCGCATCATAGACAGGCCCATCCGTCCGCTTTTTCCTAAAGGGTACCGCCAGGAAACCCAGGTCATAGCAACCGTGCTTTCCATGGATCAGGAAAATGACCCGGACACCCTTTCCATGACAGGCGCTTCGGCGGCCCTGTGCCTTTCGGACATTCCTTTTGCCGGGCCGGTGGCCTGTGTGAGGGTTGGCCGCATAAACGGCGAGCTTGTTGTCAACCCGCTTATCAGCCAGCTTGACAAGTCTGATTTGAACATTCTTGTGGCCGGATCAAAGCAGGGTGTTGTCATGGTTGAGGGCGGCGGCAGATTCATCAGCGAAAAGGAGATGACCCAGGCCATTTTCTTTGCCCAAAAAGCCCTTCAGCCCATCCTTGATGTTCAGGAGGAAATGGCTGCCGAGGTCGGCATTGTAAAGCGCGCCTTTACTCCGCCCGTTGCAGACCAGGAGCTTGAAGCAAAGGTTACAGGCCTTTTGGGTGGCAAACTGCGCCAGGCAATGGACATTGCTTCCAAGATTGACCGGGGCAACCGCCTTGGTGAAATCAAAAAAGAGCTTCTTGAGGCTCTGGGAGATGACTTTGCCGAGCGCAGGGGCGAAGTCAGCTCAATTTTCCACGATGCCATTGGCAAAACCATCCGCAGCATGGTTCTCAATGAAAAAGTGCGCATAGGCGGCAGGGCCTTTGATGAAGTCCGGCCCATTTCCGCCCATGTGGGGATATTGCCCAGAACCCACGGTTCAGCCCTTTTCACCAGGGGTGAAACCCAGGTTCTGGGCATACTCACCCTTGGCTCCACAGGAGATGAGCAAAGGGTGGAGACTTTGGGCGGCGATGAAAGCCGCCCCTTCATGCTCCATTACAATTTCCCGCCCTTCTCCGTGGGCGAAGTTCGCCGGGTTTTAGGCCCCAGCCGCAGGGACATAGGCCACGGTGGCCTTTCCACCCGCGCCATCAAGGAAATCCTGCCTGCAAAAGAGGCTTTTGACTACACCATCCGCATTGTGAGCGAGGTGCTCGAATCCAACGGCTCTTCCTCCATGGCAACCGTATGCGCTGCAAGCCTTGCACTCATGGACGGAGGCGTTCCCATTGCCGAGCCGGCCAGCGGCATTGCAATGGGCCTCATGCAGGAGGGCGACAAGATAGCTGTTCTTTCAGACATCCTGGGTGACGAGGACCACTACGGGGACATGGACTTCAAGGTGGCTGGCTCCAAACGGGGCATAACAAGCGTCCAGATGGACATAAAAATTCAGCACCTTGACTCCCAAATTCTGGAGCAGGCCCTGGGCCAGGCCCTTAAGGGCCGTATGCACATACTCGAAAAAATGCTCACGGCCATTTCCGAATCAAGGCCCCAGATAAGCGTGTATGCGCCCAAGGTGCTGACCATCCAGATTCACCCCGACAAAATCCGGGACATAATCGGTCCGGGGGGCAAGGTCATCCGCAGCATCCAGGGTGAAACCAACACCAAGATAGATATTGAGGATTCGGGCCTTGTAAAGGTGGCGGCAGTGAATCAGGAGGACGGCGACAGGGCTTTGGCCATGATAAGGGAAATCACCGCCGAGGCCCAGGTGGGCGAGGTGTATGAAGGCACAGTGGTAAAGGTCACCGATTTTGGGGCCTTTGTCCAGATAATAGGCAACACAGAAGGCCTGTGCCACATATCCCAACTGGATGTGACCCATGTCAAAAAGGCGTCAGATGTTGTTTCGCCCGGCGACAAGATAAAGGTCAAGGTTCTGGAAATATCAAGGGACGGCAAAATACGCCTGTCACGCAAGGCGCTTTTGGAAGAAGAGGGGGATGGCTCGGGAAAAAGCAAAAAAGACCATTCTGGAAAACGGGATTCGCGTCGTAACTAAGCCCATGCCCCATGTTCGCAGCGTTTCTGTGGGAATATGGGTGGATGTTGGTGCGCGGGACGAATCGGAAGACCAGGCCGGGGCCTGCCATTTCATTGAGCACATGATCTTCAAGGGGACCAGTACCAGGTCTGCCTACCAGATCGCCCGTGAACTGGATGCCATCGGCGGCCATTCCAACGCATTCACTGCCATGGAGCATACCTGCTACCACGGCAAGGTGCTGGATAAGGCCGGAGAAACCCTTACCGGTCTCTTGGCCGACATCTTCCTCAACAGCGTTTTTGATTCGGGCGAAATCGCCAGGGAAAAGGATGTGGTCCTCCAGGAGATTCATATGCTGGAGGACACTCCCGAAGACTATCTCCACCTTCTCACCCAGGCCGCCTTTTTTGGAGAGCATCCGCTGGGCCGCTCCATTTTAGGCTCGCCCAAAACCCTGGAGAGCTTTTCCACCCAAAGCCTTAAAGCACACATAAACCGCTGGTATCTGCCTGAAAAAATCATTATCGCCGCTGCCGGGAGCGTAGATCACGACCGTTTTGTGCAGCTTGTTGAACCACAGTTTGGCAGGCTTGAGCCAAACAGCCCTCCGGTCATTCGCCAGCAACCTGTAATCCTTGCCAATGAAAACATCTGCGGAAAGGAACTGGAGCAAAGCCACCTGTGCATTGCCTGCAAGGGCCTTTGCGCCACAGACCCGGACCGCTACGCCTACTATGTGTTAAACACCCTGCTTGGGGGCAACATGAGCTCCCGCCTCTTTCAGGAGGTGCGGGAAAAGCGCGGCCTGGCATATTCTGTCTATTCCTTTTTATCCTGCTTTGTGGATTCGGGAATGCTTGGCATATATGCCGCTGTGGAGCCGGACCAGACCCCCAAGACCCTGGCGGTTATCGCAAAGCAGTTGCAGCGCCTGCGGGAGGAGCCGCCAGTCCCAAAGGATCTGGAAAGCGCCAAGCAGTTCATCAAGGGCAGCCTCTTTCTTTCAGCAGAAAGCACAGACAGCCAGATGCTGCGGCTCATGCAAAACGAAGTGTTTTTCGGGCGCCATGTTTCCCTTGATGAAGTGGCCCAGAGAGTGGACAGCGTCACGGCCAAGGAAGTTCAGGAGCTTGCATGGCGCATTCTGGACCCGGCAACTGCGGCCCTTGCCATACTTGGCCCCAGCCGGAAGGGTCAGGGCCTTCACGGCATACTCAAGGGCTGAAAAAAACCTTCCCCAACAGTTTGACCATTAAAGGCGTCTGCAAAAAACAATAGAATTTGCATTTGGCCAAGCCATCTGCATAACAGGCGCCGCCTTTTTTCAAAGGAGCAGCCCCATGCCCTGTGAGCCTTCAGAAGCGGTGGTGCGCATAAAAAGGTTGAGGCCCGAAACTGATTCTGACATCCCCTTGCCCGGCTATATGAGCGAGCAGGCCGCAGGCATGGATGTGGCCGCAGCCATTGAAAATCCCCTCACCCTTGAGCCTGGCGGCATAGCCCTTGTTCCAACAGGCTTTGCCCTTGCCATAGAGCCGGGCCATGAAATTCAGGTAAGGCCCAGAAGCGGCCTGGCCATAAAGCACGGCATATCCATACCCAATGCCCCCGGCACCATAGATGCCGACTACCGCGGCGAAGTGATGGTCGCCCTGATCAACCTCTCCCAAAAACCATACACACTGCAAAGGGGCGACCGCATAGCCCAGCTTGTGCTGGCAAGGGTTTACCGGGCCAGGCTTGTGCCAAGTGATGAGCTGGATAAGACGGAGCGGGATAGTGGCGGCTTTGGCTCCACCGGCTGACCTGGCGGCCACAGGAAGACGATGGCTGCGTTATGCGGGGCACCGCCGGGTCTCGATGTACTATTAGTACACCTTCGCCCCGGCTCGCCCCGCAAGCCTTGCCCTCGTCTCCCTGGGGCAGCCAGGGGCGTTTGAGGAAGGGCTGTGTTGCACTTCGTTTTGAAGCTTGGTCATGTACTTTGAGTACACTCCCGCGCTTCAAAACTCGTGCGC
>JASEHB010000375.1 GCA_030018745.1 Desulfatibacillaceae bacterium
TCATACTGCATGTGGCTTACCATGAGCTTGAAGAAGCGGAAGATCGCCCCCGCAGAGCATTTTTCAAGAGGCACATTCATTATGGACATGCATACAAAGCGCCAGAAGCGGTTGATGAAGTCATCGGTGACGCCAAGTTTTTTAAGCACGCTTAAAGCATCCACCCTGTCAAGGCGCAGAATGTCCTGCTCCGAAAGACCCATGCAGAACCATGCAGCCCGCCTGTTGGAAAGAATATCCCTTATGGGGAAAAACTCCCTTTCACGGATTATGCTTGGCAAAAAGTTGAAGGGCGGGGGCAGGGGAGCCATGTTTATCCTGTAAATTTTCTCGCCCTTTGCAATATCTATGAACTTGCCCCGTTGCCACACAATGCGGTTTTCGGTTTTTAAAATGCGCAGCAGCTGGAGCATATTGGGGTATTCGGAAAGAAAAATATGCGGGCCTACAGTAACCGAGTCCCCTGTGGTTTTGTCTATCCAGCTTCTTGCCCTGCCGCCCAAAATGTCATCCTGCTCAAAAACGGCAACAGAAAGGCCGGTTCCTATAAGGCCCACAGCCGCGGTAAGCCCGGCAAGGCCGCCGCCTACAATGGCAACATCCAGGTTGGAATCTTGTTGAGACATTTTTTCTCCCCAGGCTGGCTTTTAAAAAGCAAAGCAATTGCCCCGCGGGGCGCTTGCCGCCTTATGCAGTAAAATGGTTTTTCCCTTGCCCTTAAAAGGTGCCCAAAGACAAGGCCCGGTGATGCCTTTTGACTGATGGTAAAAAACAGTAAGCCATTTGCGGTTGCGGGTCAACAGAAAGCTATTTTTGACTATTCATAAAAAAGCGCCCTATTTTATTGCAGGCTGCCTGGATAAGTGCCTTATACCCTGCTGCGCTTTTTCTTTGACAGGCTGCCCTGCTGCTCTATAATTGCAGATGCGGGAGATAAATAGCGGCAAAAACACATTTTTTATCAGTAAATTACCAGCTCATCTTTTCTGCCGGAAAATGCTATACTGAAAGGTAAAATAAACTCCTTGCAGGGTTTGGGTTGAGCTATGGGCAATACTGATTACCAGACAGAGGTCGGCCTTGTGAAAGACCTGTCCGGAGGCCGTAAAAGGACAAGGGCAGGGGCTTTGTCCGTCCTTTACAAAAGGTACAACAGATACCTGGCCTCCTTTGCCCGGCAAAGGCTCATTGATTTTGGCAAGGCAAAAGACATTCTGACCCGCTTCTGGCTGGATGCTGTTCAAAAGGGCGCTTTGGCTGATTACAAAGGTGATATTCCCCTTGAGGCATATATGACAAGGCGGCTTGATGAATACATACAGGCGGAAAACCGCAGCCTGTCGCCTGATGATGAGGATATTGCCACCAGCCTGGACATTGAGGATGATTATTCCGGCCGCCTTTCGGAAGAGGAGCGCAGGCAAAGGCAAATGGAAGGCCGGGTGCTTGGCCGCAGCCTGGCGCTTATGGTCAGGCACTTTCCCAAAGACGCCGGGCTGGTCTGGTTGTATTTAAAAGGCATGGACAGCAGGCAGATGGCCAAAAAAAGCCTTCCTCCAGACGCCAGCCAGCGCAGTATTGCAGACAGGGCCGCAGAGATTGAAAAGCGGCTTTTTGCGCCCAACACAGGCTCTCTTGCCCGCTTTGAAATTCTTGTGGAGCGCTGCCGCAGGCAGGAGCAGGAGACCAAACCAAAGCAAGGCCAGGCCCCATGAAGTTTGAGCACATCCGCTACAAAGAAATACCTTTAGGCAGCGGGGAGGCCTCTGTTGAGGACGGCCCCAATGCGCTCAAACTCATTTTTTTCAACAAGGATGAAAAGCTCCGCAGCCATGCAGTAAAACACCTCACCAACCTTGCCGAAGCCCAAACCACCTGGAAAAGCCTTTCCAGCGACCAGGAAAAGGTTGTGGCCAGAACCATTAAGGACTTGCAGGTTTTAGGCTGCCCCCACATTGCCCTTAAAACCCTTATTCCGCCATGCGACAGGGGCGACTACCGCTGCAAGCTCTACGACCTGTGCACGCCCAAGGTCAAAGAACTGGAGGAAATCTACCTTGCAGCAGTGAGGGGCTTTGTGGAGGATGCCGCCAAAGCGCCGCGTCTTGCAGAATATTTTTCCGACAGGGATCTGGACTATTCAATCACCCTCATGCCGGAAAGGCCTGTGGCAATAAAGGCAACCCTGCTTGACAATCAGGCCTATAACCTTGTCACCTGCTATGGCGGCGTGGACATGAGCTTTGTCCAGATGCGGGACGCCCAGCTTGCCATGATAAGAAACGAGGCCCGCAAAAAAAACATAACCCTGCACGAGGAGGCTGCCTGGGGCATTGGGCAAGGCCCGGCAGATGATTTTCAGAAGCAGGCCCCTGCCGGAGAAAGTGCAGCCGGAGAGCAGACGGGCAAGACCAAAACACGGCGGGCCAGATTCCGTGGCGGTGCGCAATCCTGGCGGCGCTATCTGGACTCTGCGGATGAATTTTCCGGTGAAGATGCAGACGGCTTTTTTGATGACGATCCCCAGGGATATTAACTCTTTTCTTTAAGGCCCGGCAGCACGGATAATTGGTTTAGGCTGCTGGCAGGGCTTTTGGTTTTACGGATGGGCAATGGCGCAAGGGCAAAAGCAGAATATCTTTTGGGAAGATATTTTTGAGCGTGCAACCCTGGATGTGAGCGACCTGGATTTTGCTGTTGCCAGGCTGGCGCATATGCAGGGCAAGGCAGATGCGGCAGGGCCGGTTTTCCGGGCGCTTTGCGCACGCGCCAAGCTGAAACAGGCCCTGACGCTGATGGAAAACTCCCTGCCTGGTGATTACAGGCCTTATTTTATAAAGCTTAAAACCCGTTTTGAGAAAGCCGGCGAGATACTTTTTAGGAATATTGGCCAAAGACGCGAGGAATTTGAGCAGCTTATAAATGAACAAGGTATTGGTCAAACCCGCGCCATGAAACGGCTTTTTGAAAGGCTTTGTTCAATGGCCCAGGATGGCTTTCTTCTGGAAGGCCTTCAGACGGATGAAACCCTGCGCGAAGAGGGGCATCTTTTCCTTGTTCTGTTTCAGGACCTGGCCCTTGTTAGTGAGGAGCTTAAAACAGCCCTTACCGGGCAAATTGACGCCACAGAGTTTTTTGGAGAATTCGACAAGCTTGAAAGCGTCTTTGCCCGGAACACAAAGTATTTTGCCTGTCTGGAAGACCTCTGGCCAGTGCTGGCTGAGCGGCAATTCAAAAAGCCTGCATCCTGGCTGGCAAGGCCCCCTTCATCTTGCGAGGCTTATGGGCCTTTTGGCGACCCGGCAAAACTGGAAGCCCTTGCAAGGGCTTTTCGTATTGAAGCGGTTGCTGCTGCAAAAGACTGCGAAATGGCCCAGCAGACCATTGCTTTTGGCAAGGGATTTCTGGAGCAGAGCAAAATCCCTCAAGTTTATGTGCATCTAGAATCCTGCCGGTTCTGCCGCAAGCTTCTTCTGGATGTGAACAGCGCCTCATCCTGCGATTTGGAGGATTTGGCGCAAGATATGGATATATGGCCCGGCCTGGAGCAG
>JASEHB010000376.1 GCA_030018745.1 Desulfatibacillaceae bacterium
CATCGGAAAAAAACCGCACAGATCAAACCTCCCAGGCCGACAAGAAAAAGTATGCAGGCCTGTTTGGCCTGACTCTTTTTATCGTGGCAGTGGGCATTTATGTGGGCCTGGTGGTGGGGTGGATGGTCTTTCCCCAAATCCTGTATTCCAAGCAGGACCAGCCCATTGACTTTGACCACACGGCCCATGTTCTTGCCGTTGAGAACAGACAGAACTGCGCCACCTGCCACAATGCAAAACCAACAGGCAGCTTTGCGGGCATAACAAGGCTGGATAATTGTGCGGCCTGCCACGACTTTGACCATGCAGCCCACGAAATGGAGGACTGCTTTGCCTGCCATGCTGAAAACGAGTATGGCGACATTGATGAGCAAGCCTTCCTGTTTGATGTTGAGGCAAACTGCGCCACCTGCCACAAGAACGAGCTGGCCAACCACCCCAACAAGCAAAGCAGTTGCAAGGCCTGCCATTCTTTCAGCAAAGAGGACGGCAGCTTTTCGGGCATTCCGGCCATTGACAACTGCGCGGTCTGCCACGCCTTTGATCATGCAATTCACGAGGTGGAGGACTGCTTTGCCTGTCATGGGCAAACCGAATACGGCGACATTGATGAGCAAGCCTTCCTGTTTGATGTTTCCACCGGCTGCAACATGTGCCATGCAGACAGCCGGGGCGATCATCCTGATGAGGTAAAGTTAAGGGAGGAATATCTCAACAAGGGCGAGGAAATTCCCTGGATGGTTTATGCCCGGCAGCCGGCCTGCGTTTTCTTCTCCCATGCGGCCCATGTTTTTTCCGACACTTTCCCCCATACCCAGGGAATTGAAAACGGCGCGGACTGCTTCACCTGCCACGGGCCGCTGACCCTTCAGGATATGGACGAAAAGCATACCTACCCCATCGAAAAGGCTTTTAATCTCATCATGGGCAAAAAAGATGACGATGCAAAGTATCCGCGCTACCTGCGGCCCTTTGAGAAAAACAGGCTCACGGGCTACAGCCGCGATATTTGGGGCCAGAATATGTTCCCCACCCGCAACAACTGGTGGGATCGCATGAAGATGACCGACTGTGCGGACTGCCACAAGGAATTCAAACCGGAATTGCAGGGCACGATAAACGAAGCCTGCTTTGTTTGCCATAAATAGGAGCAGGCCCGGCCAAACCTTGCGGTTTGCGGCAATACCTCCTCAAAACGCGACACATGAGGGAAACAATATGAAACTGGACAGAAGAAGCTTTCTGGTGTTGAGCACGGGCTTTTCAATAGGGGGCGCCGTTGGCAGCCAGGTTAGCCCACTGCCCTGGAAGATGATGGATGACATAGCCATCTGGACCCAGAACTGGCCCTGGACGCCAGTGCCGGAAGCAGGCCCCGTGAGCTTTCACGAGACCACCTGCGGCCTGTGCCCCGGCGGCTGCGGCATAACGCTGCGCAAGGCGGGCAAAAAGTTTGTCCGGGTAATGGGCACAAAAGGCCACCCTGTCAATGACGGCGGCGTCTGCCCCCTGGCCCTCTCCTCTCTTCAGCTTCTTTACGGCCACACCCGCATTCAGACCCCGCTGAAGCGCTCCGGCAAACGCGGACAAGGCTCATGGCGGGCCATCACCTGGGCCGAGGCCATTGACGAAATCAGCACAAAGCTCACCCAATTGCGCAACACCCGCCAGGCCCACACGGCAGCCCTGTACCTGGGCGATGGCAGAGGCGTGGTTCCCAATCTTTTTTCCCGTTTTATGGACGCTTACGGCTCGCCCAATGTGATTGCAGATGAAACCGCCTGGCAGGCCGCGGCAAAAGCCTTTGAGCTGATGCACGGCCAGGCTTATTATCCGGGTTTTGACATTGAAAACGCGGACTTTGTGGTGAGCTTCGGGGCAAATATCCTTGAAGGCTGGGGCAGCCCGGTCAACGCCATCCGCTCCTTTGCCAAGCTTCGTGAAAAGGAGGGCAAAACCTTTGTCTGCGTTGACTCCAAGCTCTCCAACACCGCAGCCAAGGCCCATAGATTTGTGGCTGTTGCTCCGGGAAGCGAGGCAGCTTTGGCCCTGGGCATGGCCAATGTTCTTATTTCAAAGGGCCTTGTGGATGACAACTTTTTGAACTGGTACGCCCAGGGCTTTGAGGATGTGCGCGAAGGCGCGGGCGGAATGCGCCGGGGCTTCAAGCGCATGGTGCTTGAAGATTACCGGCCTGCCCTGGTTGCCGCCATGACAGGCGTGCCGGAGGCGGATATAGTTTCCCTGGGCGAAGCCTTTGGCAAGGCCAAAAATCCCCTGGCCCTTTTCGGCCGGGGCAAGGCAAGCTCATGGGAAAATGTCAGCTCCATCATGGCAATCCATGCCTTGAACGCCATGAAGGGCCGCATCAACCAGAAGGGTGGCGTGCGGGCCGTGCAGCCGGATTTTGATGCAGGCTGGCCAGCGCTTGTGCGCGATGAGGCGGGCCTTGCCGGAAGAAACCAGCCCCGCATTGACGGGGCCGGATCTTCGGAATTCCCCCTGGCAGCAAACCTGCCCAACCGCCTTGCAGACGGAGCGCTTAAGCAGACGCCCTACCCCATAAAGGCCCTTCTCTGCTACGGGGCAGACCCCTACTACACATTGAGCGACCACTCCAAGGTGGCAAAGGCCTTTGAGCACATTGAGTTTATCGTAACCTTTGCAACAAACTTCAATGACACGGCCAACATGTCGGATCTGGTGCTTCCTTTGGACAGCTTTATGGAAGCCGCATACGACATTCCCACCCCGCCGGGCTATCCCCGGCCCCTGGTGGGCCTCACCCGGCCCGTGGTTCCACGGCTTTTTGATTCAAAACACCCGGCGGACATCGTTCTTGAAATTGCCCGCAAAATGGGCGGCGCGGTGGGAGCGTCCCTTCCCTGGCGCAATTTTGAAAGCTGCCTTGAGGCCTCCTATTATAAAGGCCAACGGGACGCCATGAAAAAGGACGGCTACTGGACACAAAAGGGGGATGTGGACGAGCCCCTTTCCCGCGCATTTGCCACCCGCACCCGGCGCTTTGACTTTTCGCCGCGCGTTATCGCCCCCCACATGAGGGTACCCAAGGTGGTGGAGCCGAGCTATCTCAAAGAGGCGATTTCCGGGGATGCGGACAGTTTCCCGCTTACCCTGCTGCCCCTGGCGAGCCTGCGGCTTTCAACAGGCCCGGCGGGTTTGCCGCCTTTCATGGTGAAAATTCTGCCCGATTCCGTGCTTGCCGACACCTCCCGCCAGGCAGTGGTGATGAATCCCCACACAGCGCGGGCCTATGGCGTGGAAAAAGGCATTGGCATTCTGTCCACTGCTGCGGGCGAGGCAGAGGTAAAAGTGGTGTCAGATCCCGGTATGCCCAAAAATGTCATCGGCATGGCCGATGGCCTGGGCCGCGAGGGAAACGACAAATACCTTTCAGGAAAAGGCGCAAGCTACCGGGCGCTGGAAAGGCCGTTGGCCGACCCGCTTACCGGCAACAACACGGCTTATGGTGTCAGGGCGCGCATCCGGCCTGCATGAGAAAAGGCCATAATATAATTAACAAGGTC
>JASEHB010000377.1 GCA_030018745.1 Desulfatibacillaceae bacterium
CTCAAACATGAACCGGCGCATCCCCACACTTAACAAAAGTCCTATGCCTATCATGGTGGTCAACAGGGATGACCCCCCGTAGCTTATCAGGGGCAGAGGCACCCCCACCACAGGCATAAGGCCCATTACCATGCCAACATTTATGAAGGCCTGCCAGAAAATCATGACCACAATACCCACAGCCAGAACCGTGCCGAAGGGATCCTTGGACTTGAAGGCAATGTTAAGGCCAATCCCCAAAAAAACCATAAACAGGACAAGAAGTATGCCAGAGCCTGCAAGTCCCCACTCCTCGGCAAACACCGAAAAAATAAAGTCCGTGTGCTGCTCCGGCAGATAGGCCAGGGCTTTTTGGGAGCCTTCCAGATAACCCTTGCCCGTAAGACCGCCCGAACCAATGGCGATTTTGGACTGTATGATATGATACCCTGCACCCAAAGGGTCCCTGTCCGGATTTAAAAAGGTGAAGATGCGCTGCTTCTGATAATCTTTGAGAAAAAACCAGGCCAGGGGCGCTGCCGCTGCCGCCAAACCCACCAGCCAGACAAAAGCCCGCCGCCGGACCTTCACAAACAGTGTCATGGACCCGCCGATGAGAAGAAGCATGAGCGCGCCGCCCAGGTCAGGCTCCAGCAGAATGAGGACAAAGGGCAGAAGCACAAATGCGGCTGGCTTGACAAGGTCTCCAAGGGACAAGCCCCTTTCCCGCGCAGACTCCGAATACAGATGGGCCAGCACCACAATAACCGCCAGCTTGGCAAGCTCTGATGGCTGAAGCGTGAATGGCCCAAGGCTTATCCAGCGCCTGGCCCCGGACACGGTTTTGCCGAAAAATAATACCCAGATCAAAAGGAATATGCACAAGGCATAGAGCACCCACACCCAACGGTCCAGCCAGTTGTAATGGGGGATAAGGGCCACCACAAGGGCAAAGGACCCGACTGCAAACCACAGGGCCTGCTTGTAAACAAAGGCTGTTGCGCCTCCCTGAACCGTGGGGGCCATTGCCGAATAAATGGTCAGCAGCCCTATTCCGGCAAGCAGATAGGTCATCAGGGCCAGCGCCCAGTCAAAGTTCTGCAAAAGCCTTCGGTCAAACATTGTACGCTCCTGCCAAAAAAATCACTCCCGGCTGCCGACCGCATCGGCCCTGCCCGACATAAGGGGCCTGTCTTGCAGAGCATATTCGGCAATAATATCTCTGGCTATGGGCGCGGCAACCGCAGCGCCCCCGCCTCCGTGCTCCACAAACACCGCCACGGCAATGCCGGCCCCGTCCTCTTCCACAAAGTAGCCTGTAAACCAGGCGTGGTTCTGAAAATCCCTCCTGTCGTAAATCCTGTTGAGAAAAGTTTCCCTGTCCCCTCGTCCAACCACCTGGGCCGTGCCGGTCTTGCCTGAAAATGGAACTGTTGAAAGGCGGGATGCCCTTGCCGTACCTGCCGGATTGTTGACAGCCCCAAAAAGGCCCTGTTTTATGATTTCCAGATTCTGCGGCGAAACAGGCAGCCTGCCGCGCACCTTTGGCGCAAAGGCCTCCACCGTTTCTCCCTGGGGTGTAAGCACGCGGGCCACCACCTGGGGTTTATGCAAAATGCCGCCGTTGGCCACGGCAGCGGAAAGCATGGCCATCTGCAAGGGGGTTGTAAGGTTGAACCCCTGGCCGATCACAACGGAAAGGGTTTCGCCGGGCATCCAGGCCTCGTTGAAGCGGCTCCTTTTCCAGGCCGCCGTGGCGACCAGCCCGGAGGATTCGCTGTCCAGCCCAAGGCCGGTTACGCTTCCCAGGCCGCAGGCATGGGCATACCAGGCCAGGCGGTCCACGCCCAGCAGCAGCCCAAGCTCATAAAAATAAACATCACAGGACTGGGCCAGGGCGGCAACCAGGGCAAGCCTGCCATGCCCCCCTTTTCTCCAGCATCTGAACTCCCTGCCGCCAAACTCAAGGGACCCGGAGCAGAAAAAGGTGCTCTGGGGGGTTATGACCCCTTCCTCCAGCCCTGCCATTGCTGAAACAATTTTATAGACAGAGCCTGGGGGATATGCCAGAAGCGCCTTGTTTTCCAGGGGCCTGGCCGGGTCCTGCGCCAGAAAATTCCATTGCTCTGCGCTCATTCCGTCTGCAAACCAGTTGGGGTTGAACTCCGGCTGGCTTACCATGGCCAGAATGCCGCCTGTGGTGATGTCCACGGCCACAACCGCCCCCGTGTTATCCCCCATCAACTGCTTTGCCCTGTTCTGAAGCCTCAAATCCAGAGTCAGGTGAATATTGTTTCCAGGTTCGGCAGGCACGGTGCGAAGCACGGACACCACTTGCCCTTTTGCATCCATCTCCACCTGCCGTCCGCCGTAGCGCCCGGAAATCTGGGCCTCAAAGGCCTTTTCCACACCGTATTTGCCAACAAAATCGCCTGAACGCCTGTGGGGATAGCGGCCGCTGGAAAGCTCCTGGGGGCTTATCTGGCCCACATAGCCCACAAGGTGCGCCGGTGTCCCGGCCTGGGGATAATGGCGCTGGCTTTGCACATTGAGAATCACTCCGGGCAGGTCCGGAAGCCGGGCATGGATAACTGCAAGAAGATCCCTGTCTATGTCCTGTCTGGCGCAGACCGGCGTGTAGGGAGCGCTCCGGCGTCCCTGGGCCACCTTATCTGCCAGCTTGTCGCCATCAATGGAAAGGATTTCTGCAAGAAGAGGCAAAACGGTTTCAGAACGCCTTGCATACCAGGGGACAACGCAAACATCAAAGGAGGGGCGGTTTTCAGCCAGGATGTATCCATTTGCATCCAGAATAAGCCCCCGGTGCGGGGCAAGGGCCTGAAGCCGGATGGCATTGTTTTCGCTTAACCTGTGGTACTGGGCGCCGCCTAAAACCTGAAGCTGGAAAAGGCGCAGAAAAAGTATGCAAAACGCTGCCAGGAGAAATAGAAAAACACCCGGAACGCGCCGCCGGTACCAATCATTCCAGCCGGTTTTCAGGTAAAGGTTCATGGCTCAACAACGCATCATAGGGCGAAAGGAAAATGCTCTCCAATGCCCGTAAAATCAAAATTACCATCCAGCCCGTAAGGGCCGCGCCTGCTGTTGCGCCTGACAGAATGGCAGCCCCGCCCATTGCATGAACCGCATTTCCCCCGGAAAAAACAGCAACGGAAAGGAAAAAGGCGTTTTTAAGGAAAATACAGGCGCCACAGGCTGCTGCCAGGAAAAAAATGTTTCCTGCCTCCAGATAGCGGGGAATCCAGCGCACGGCCACAAATATCCACGGATAGGCTGTAAGGTGAAGCCCAAAAGGCCCGCCGGACAGGCAATCCATAACAAGCCCGATAAGAGGGCAGAAAATTGCGCCCTCTTTAAGGGGGCGGAAAAAGGCAAGAAAAAGAACCAGGCAAACCACAACATCGTAACCGCCGGGAAAAGAGGCGGCAAAGGGCCATCTGGCAGCCTGCACAACCACCAGAAAAAGACCTGCGGCAAAATGAAATAAAAACACCTTCATAAAGCCGCTCCCAAAGCAAAAAAACAGGTCAAAATCACTGTG
>JASEHB010000378.1 GCA_030018745.1 Desulfatibacillaceae bacterium
AGGGCTTGCTGGATAAAATTCATGATTATTGGCCCGTTCCTCCAGAAGCAGGGAACGAAAACAATAATAATGAAAATAGGGCCGTTAAAGATTTTTTGAAAAACCTCAAAAAACAAATTCCCTGGATTGTAATTGAATCCGGGCGGGGCATCCCTCCGCAGGTGCTGCAAAGCAACGAAAAGTTTTGCACCTATTCAGCCATTGAGCGGGCCTTCAAGGGAAATTGCGTTGCCAAACTGGAGCTTGTTAAAGGCCTGATGGAGCTGTCCAGGAGCAAGATAACATGGCAATCCTGATAATTGTCGCCACCCGTGGCTATGCTCAAAAAAATTCCAGCAGGGATGAGTTTGTCCAAGAGTGGGGATTCTCCAGTTTTGGTGATAACCCAGATATAACCTATGATTATCTTCATCGTTTAGAAGGGAAAGCTGATTTATTGATTTTTCATGGATATGCCGGTCGCTTTTTAAGCAAAAGGAGCAATAGCCATTCTTTAAGTGAATTAGAATCAAGCCCAAATATAAGAGACAGTAAAAAAAGGAAAATCAGTTCTTTTGAATTTAAAGGTTACAGCGAAATTTATTTGTTTTATCATGGTTATACTACGGATGATGTCAATCAATTTGGCTTGCCTAATTTAACGATTAAAGCGCCATATAGCAGTGAGGGGGACGGGGCTGCTGCCCATAAATTTTTGACGAAGCTAAAATCTATTAGCGACTTGAAAAAATATGAAAAGGAAATATTAAATATTATTGACTCTCCAATGATGCTGGATTTTACCCTTCTTGAAGTACAGACAAAGCTGCTTTGTATATGGTTGAATATCGGTATAATACTACATTGTAATTCTAAACAAGGCGACTCATCTGACAGAATTAAATCTGACGCAATTGAAGATGCTTTTGCGCACGCAAATGAAATCGAACGCCTGGCAGAAGGCAATACCTTCCGCAATGCCATAGGAAGGGCGCGGGACTCCAGAATCCAGGGTTCTTCCTGCTCCGGGTTGATGTGGGTTTTCAGGCCCTCAAGTGTTTTCAATCACAAAGCCCTTGAGCCGGCAACATTTTGGGATAAATTTACCCAGCGAATTGCCTACCAAAGCATCCGGGAAGATCAGCTCCAGCAGTTGCGCCAATCATTTTGCATGGTTGGCAGGGCAATAAATTTTTTAAGGTCCGGGAAAGTGCTTCAATAATGGCTGATAAAAAATATATTTATTGCGGTTGGAATAAAACTACCTCATCGCATGTTAATGAACTTTTACATTTTTGTGAGTTTTGTAGAATTTCTACATTTTGTAGGCCTTGGTACCCTTGTGAGCCTTATAATTTTTGTGAACTTTGTGAGCTTTGCGAGTTTAGTGAGCTTTTTCAATTTGGTTATAAAGATATTAGATCTTTGCTTTATAATGTTGGTGTTAATTTTGATAATAATTTATATAGGCCAATTAACATTATATTATCAAATATATCTAAAAATAATTATTCATGTGAAAATAGTTGTTATCTTATTGTGGTTCAACCCAGGAGTACAGACCCATATTACTCTGTTGACGAGCTTGCTTTTTTTTCACGCGGGCTTGGGGGTGATCATAAAAAAGTTCTTTATATACACCTGTCAGAATCTACACCACTTACTGATGGAAAAATCAATGATTGGCTGTTTGTAGTAAAAAATACGGAATATGATAATGATCAACTTAAAAAATGGCTCGATGAAGATTTAAAAACTCATCATAACACTAATCCATGCTGCAATAACTATGAAACATGGAAAAGTCTCTTTTTAAAACAATTAAATAACTTAAAAAAAAATAAAGTCGAATTGGCCAGCTTGACCAGTGAATTGGCTAAATCTTCTTCCAAACTGATTTTCGATTATAAAATGCTATCCGCTTTGTTTTTCGGTCTCCATCGTATAAAGGGCCGGTTTGCAAGGCTTGAGCACGATTTGAGGAAAAAAAGTGATGACCCAAATGCAAACGCCAAAAGAAGGATTCTAAACACCTGTGTGGCCCTGCACGATGCAATGGTCCTTTCCGTTTTCCCCTCGTTTGGACGCGAGAAAGACACAGACAAGAAAACCTCAGCAGGCAGTCCCACGCAGGCCTCTCTGCACGAAAACGGCAAAGGCAAAAGCACCAGGATAGATCCGCCCATTGACTGCCTGCTCATAGATGACCGGCCGGAGGACTTTGCCAAAGAACTGGCAGGCATTATAAAAAAGACAACCAATTTGAATTTGTATGTCTGGAATCCTTCTGCAACACGAGCCGATGGCTCTGATAAGGGCCATCTAGAACTGGAGGATCTGGAAAAATACACTTCAATGGATACTGCTGGGGAAGATGACCATAATTCAGCATCCGGCACAGCCTGTTCATGCCCTCCAGAGGCTTCAGGAAATAGGATAGGAGAAAAAATCCTTAAACTGAAGCCGTATATTGACAAGCCCCCCGACCAAGATCTGGATACTAACCTTCAAAAATGCCTGCAACAAGTCAAATTCATTTTTGTTGATATTCTTCTGCGAAACCGTACCGGACGGGAATCTGAAAGGGGGCTTAAGGTCATTAACGGCCTTCATCGCCTTTGCCGGGATCTGCTTCACGACAATGAGGAAGATGACGGCAAGAAAAGCCCTTTGCCTGGGTTTATCGCCATAAGCAGGGCCGAAGACATTGACACCGTGCAAAAGGCCATAATGGCCGGCGCAGGGGGATATGTAATAAAATCCAACCTTCTTGGCGTATCCACCGCTTTGCTTGCAGTGATGCGCCAATCTCCGGAAGGAGCTGGAACCGCCAGCCGGAATTTCCGCCCTCTATACAGGCTCCCTCACGAAACAATGGGCCTTCTGCGAAGAATCACCGTGCCCCGTGCTTTGAAATTTCATAACAAAGATTCCTACTCTAATAATAGTGATGCACAAATTCCTTTTGCCCGCCTTTTGGCAGCCATTCCAAAGCCAAACCTGCATGTGCACGCCGGCAGTTGCATGCATCCGGAGTTTCTTGTGGCCGCATCCCTGGTTATGCTTTCACGCCACAGTAACAATCAAGGTGATACAATATCGAAAAAAATGAATGGGGTAATTGATTTCTGGCGCCGTCTGAACACATGGGAAAAGCAAGGAGCTTATTTTGATGCTCAATTGATTCCTGAAATTCAGCCCCTACTTTACGGCGATTATTCCTTGCCATATTCTGATAACCAATTCATTGTAAGCAAAGTTGCCAATAAAATCCGTGAAATTGTCAGCTCGGCGCACAATGAAAGTAAAGAATATGACGCCTTGAGGTCAGCCCTTTACAAATCGCTCAATGTTCCTGATTATTATGATAAGCAAAAATTGATTGAATGCCTGAAAGATAAGCAGGATTTGAGTCTGTTTTTATTTGCCATAAAACATTCAACTGGTTTAATAAATCTAACATATTGTGATTTAATATATTTTAATAAGAATAATTATAGTACAGAAACACCATGTGATATTAATGATGACGATGCAACACAGGTATTTAT
>JASEHB010000379.1 GCA_030018745.1 Desulfatibacillaceae bacterium
CCGGCCTGCGATATTTCCAAAAGGGGCGGCTTAAAAAAGCCGCCCCTTTTTTTATGCCCGATCCAAAGAATTTTCCACTTCAAGCACAAGCTGGTTGGATGGTTCTTGTGCTTAACGCGCAAGGTTCACCCGACAAACAGCTTCTTTTTTCGTGCTTTTCGTGTTTATTGTGGTTCAAATAGCTGTTTTTTGCCCCTTGCCCTACCTGACTTTGAGGCCAAGCTCTGCAAGCTGGGCGCTGCTCACCTGTGAAGGTGCTCCTGCCATTATGCAAGCTGCCTTCTGGGTTTTGGGGAAGGCTATGACCTCGCGGATGGAGCGCTCGCCGCACATCATTGCCACAAGCCGGTCAAAGCCAAAGGCAAGTCCGCCGTGGGGCGGAGCGCCGTATTGCAGGGCCTGGAGCAAAAAGCCGAATTTGTCCTCTGCCTCATCAGGGCCAATGTTAAGGGCTGCAAAAACCTTCTCCTGCATATTTCGGTTGTGAATGCGGATGCTTCCCCCGCCTATTTCCGTGCCGTTTAGCACCATATCGTAAGCACGGCTGCGCACGGAAAGGGGCGCGCTGTCCAAAAGGGCAAGGTCCTCATCCATTGGCGCGGTGAAGGGATGATGCAGGGCCACAAAGCGCTTTGCCTCGTCATCGTACTCCAGCAGAGGAAATTCCGTTACCCACAAAAAGTTGAAATCATCATTTTTCACAAGCTCAAGGCGCTGGCCAAGGCGGTTGCGCAGTTGGCCCAGGGCCTCGTTTGCAACCTTTGGCACATCCGCCACAAAAAACACCAGGTCCCCCGGCTCCATGTTAAGGGCCTCTTTAAGGGCCTGCTTTTCCTGGTCAGAAAAAAACTTGGCAATGGGCGACTGCCACTCGTTTTCCTTGACCTTTATCCATGCAAGGCCCCTGGCCCCGTAAACAGCGGCAAATGCTGTGAGGTCGTCAATCTCCTTGCGGGAAAAATCTATGCAGCCCTTGGCGTTTATGCCCTTTACAAGGCCGCCGCTGCGGGCCACATCTGCAAACACCTTGAAAGAGGCGTCTTTTACAATATCCGTGACATTAACAAGGGGCAGCCCGAAGCGCAGGTCCGGCTTGTCCAGGCCGTAGCTTTCCATTGCCTGGGCATAGGTGAGCCGGAAAAAAGGCGTTTTCACCTTCACGCCAAGCACCTCATCAAAAAGGCGGGCCATCATGTTTTGAGAAATGGCCATAATGTCCTCCTCGCCCACAAAGGACATTTCCATATCCACCTGGGTGAATTCCGGCTGGCGGTCAGCCCGAAGGTCCTCATCCCGGAAGCATTTTACTATCTGATAATAGCGGTCGTAGCCAGCCACCATGAAAAGCTGCTTGAAAAGCTGGGGCGACTGGGGAAGTGCGTAGAACAGGCCCGGATTGACCCTGCTTGGCACAAGGTAATCTCGTGCGCCTTCGGGCGTGCTTCTTGTGAGCACCGGGGTTTCCAGCTCCAGAAAACCGTTTGCATTCAAAAAGGCGCGAATGCATTGGGCGCTGTTGTGGCGGCGCACAAAGTTCTGCACCATCTGGGGCCTGCGAAGGTCCAGAAACCTGTTTTTAAGGCGAACCAGCTCGGACACTCCGGCCCATTCATCCAGAAGAAAAGGCGGGGTTTCAGACCTGTTGAGCAGGCGAAGCTCATCAACCATGACCTCTATCTGGCCTGTGAAAAGGCTTTCGTTGACCATGCCGTCAGGCCGGGCCACAACCTTGCCCACAACCGCAATAACCCATTCACTGCGGATATCGCCCGCCTTTTCGTGCACTTTTGGGTTGTGCTCCGGGTTGAACACCACCTGGGTGATGCCCTCCCTGTCCCGCAGATCCACAAAAATAACTCCGCCGTGATCCCTGCGGCGCTGCACCCAGCCCATAAGAACCACGGTGCTTCCCACATCTTTTTGGGTAAGGGCGCTGCATGAGTGGGTCCGCCGCAAACTGCCCAAAGACTCTGTCACTTTTGTTGCTCCTTGAATTTGAATGGCGTATGTCCGAAACTCTCTGTTTATAAAGCTTTTTTGTGGCTATTTTAGCCTTTGCCGCCTGCCGGGCTGCTTTCTGCCACCTTCTTTATAAGGGTGTCAACAAGATTGCCATCCAGGGTGATTTCCTCCTGGCCTGTTGTGTCATCCCTGCTGGCGGTCATCCTGCGGAGCAGCGCCCTGCCCTCTTTTATCTCGTTTTCACCCACCATTAGCACAAAGCGGGCATTTGATTTGTCTGCCCTCTTCATCTGGCTTTTTAGGCTTTTGGATGAGTAATCCATCTCTGCCCAAATGCCCTGTCTGCAAAGGCTGCTCATCCAGTCAAAGCCAAGCAGGGCCGCCTTTTCGCCAAGGCAGGCCAGGAAAATGTCCGGCCCTTTTGGGGGCGGGTTTTTTACGGCGGAAAGAAGCTCTATAAGCCTGTCCTGGCCTACGGCAAAGCCCACCGCAGGGGTTTCCGGCCCGCCCAGGGCAGCCACAAGGCCATCGTAGCGGCCCCCTCCGGCAACTGCATTCTGCGCGCCCAGCATGGTTGTCTGAAACTCGAAGGTGGTTTTGGTATAATAATCCAGGCCCCGCACAAGCTTGTCATCCTGCTCAAAGGGCACGCCCTGCCGGGCAAGGCCGTCAAGCACCTGCCTGTAATGGGAGGAGCATTCATCGCAAAGATGCTCCCGCATGGCCGGGGCGTCTTTGGCAGCCTCAATGCAGGAAGGGCTTTTGCAGTCCAGCACGCGCAGGGGGTTGGTGGCGCTCCTGCGGCAACAGTTTTCGCACAGGTTTTCCATTTTGCCGGAAAGATGCTCCAAAAGCGCCTGCTTGTAGGCAGGCCGACAGGCCGGACAGCCCAGGGAATTGATGCGGGCTGTAACCTGGGTCACTTTAAGCTCATCAAAAAGCCTGTGCAGCAGCTCAATCACAAGAATATCGGCAAAAGGAGCGGCCACGCCGAAAAACTCGGCATTTATCTGGCTAAACTGGCGGAAACGGCCTTTCTGGGGCCTTTCCCTGCGGAACATGGGGCCCATTGTGAAAAGCTTCTGCACGGAATCCTGATGGCTTAAGTTATGCTCAATAAAGGCCCTCACAACACCGGCTGTGGCTTCGGGCCGCAGGGTGAGCATCTCTCCCTTGCGGTCGGCAAAGGTGTACATCTCCTTTTCCACAATGTCGGTGTCCGCGCCGATGCTCCGGGCAAAAAGCTCGGTCTTTTCCATTATGGGAACGCGGATTTCGCAAAAGCCAAAAGAGGCAAAGAGCTTTCGGGCAATGTTTTCCACCTCCTGCCACAGCAAAATATCTGTCGGCAGAATATCCCTAAAGCCCTTGATGATTTTAATCATGGAGTTCAACCTTCTTTAAAAGCTGCCCTGTAAGAGCTTGAGCATAAAATTAAACTGATAAAATTGCAAAATGTGTTTGACAAATCAAGGAAAAAGAAAGAGGGTGCCCGGCAAGACAAGCTCAAGTCTGCCCTGAAAAGCACTTGCAAGCGACATTTTTTTCAACACAGCGTTTTTT
>JASEHB010000380.1 GCA_030018745.1 Desulfatibacillaceae bacterium
CTGTGGCGAAAACGCTCATGTAGTCGGCAATTCCGCCGTTTGTTATCCAGTATTTTGTGCCGTTTAAAATCCAGTCGTCCCCGTCCTGCTTTGCCCGGCAGCGGATGCCCGAAACATCCGAGCCCATTGTAGGCTCGCTTGTGCCAAAGCACATGAGCTTGAATTCGTTGATGAGCTTTGAAAAATAGTATTTTTTCGCCTCCTCGTTTTTGCAGAGGAGCAAAGGCTCCATGCCCAAGGAATTGTCGAAAATGGAGGTGGCGATTCCAGGGCAGGCTGCTGCAAACTCTTCTGTTGCAAGGCATCCTTCCAGAAGGCCAAAGCCTTTTCCGCCATATTGGGAGGGGATTTCTCCGTTGACCACCCCTGCCTCCCAGGCCTTTTTGATAACCTCAACCGGGGTTTTGTCCAGATTGTCGTACTCCCATGCAAGGGGCAGGATTTCCTTGAGGGCGAAATCACGGCATTTTTGGCGAAGTTCTTCCTGTTGGGGGGTGAGGGAAAAATCAAGCATGAAAGCTCCTTTCCTTTGGTATTGGGGGTGAAAGGATAAATTGCAGGCACTAGGGGCGGATAGTGATTTTCCCGCCCGGATGGCGTTCTTCAACCCTGCCGATGATGCTTGCGACAAGGCCCTTGTCCTGCATGGATAGGGCGCAGTCCTCTGCCTGGGCCGGGTCTATTGCCAGCAAAAGCCCGCCGGAGGTTTGGGGGTCGAACATGAGGTCTGCGCGGGCAAGGGCAATATCAGGGGCAATTTCAAGCTTTTTGGCGCAATAGTTTCTCATGTTGTGGGCGCCTGCGGGCAAAAGGCCCATTGCTGCAAGCTCCATTGCGCCGGGCAGGCAGGGGACCTGCTCTGCAAAAAGGCTTATCAAAACATTGCTGCCAGAAGCCATTTCAAGGGCATGGCCTGCAAGGCCAAAACCGGTGACATCCGTGCAGGCGCTTATGTTGTAAGCTGCCGCCACCTGGGCTGCGGTCTTGTTCAAGGCAGCGGCGGTGGCAACCAGCAGGGCTTCGGCATCCGGGCCTGCAAGCCCGGCCTTTATGCCTGTGGCAAGAACGCCAGTGCCAAGGGGCTTTGTGAGAATAAGCCTGTCTCCAACGCGGGCCGTGTTGTTTTTGAGCACCCTTGCAGGGTGCACAATGCCTGTAACGCTTAATCCGTACTTGAATTCCCTGTCATCCACCGAGTGGCCGCCAGCCAGGGCCGCGCCTGCCTCCTCAATTTTTTCCAGCCCGCCCAAAAGGGTCTGGCGTAAAATATCAAGGGGCAAATCCCCTTTGGGAAAGCACACAATGTTCATGGCCGTAAGGGGGGTTCCCCCCATTGCATAGACATCCGAAAGGGCGTTGGCAGCTGCTATGCGCCCAAAGTCAAAGGGATCATCCACAATGGGGGTGAAAAAATCCAGAGTCTGCACAAGGGCAAGCTCGTCCGTTAAGCGGAAGACCCCTGCGTCATCGGCAGTCTCTCCGCCCACAAGCAAGTTGGGGTGGCGTTTTATGAACAGGCCTTGCATTATTTGGTCCAGATCCTCTGGACCTAGCTTGGCCGCTCAACCGCTGGCCCGCACCGTCTGGGTAAGGCGCACAATTTTTTGTTTTTCATCGTCCATTCTTTGCCCTGGAAAAATCCTTTAGGCTCCTGTTAAAGCCGCTACCGATAACCAATCCGACCTGCTGCTCTTGCCTCTTTGGCGCATAACAGATTAAGTTGAACTATATGTTTAGATGTTTGCCTGCCTGAACCTCCGACCCAAAAAGGGATAGCTGCTTGGGTCTCAAATGCCCTCCATCATCTCTCATCAAATCAATTTGTGCAAAGTAACGGGCAATGTTTTGGGCAATAGCCCTTGCCAGCAGGGGGGGTACTGCGTTGCCAATCTGCTGGTATTGCGACAGATTTTTTTCCCATGACATGGTGGTTCGTTTGCCTTTGAATATGTAATTGTCAGGGAAGGACTGCAATCTGGCTCCCTCTCTTGCGGTAAAGTTTCTATTCAAGGAAGGATGAATAAAATTGCTTTGGAACGATGCAGCCACTGTGGGGGCTGGCGCATTGCCGTGCACGCGCATATTGTTTTGTCCATAAACCTTGCCGGACTTTATTTTGGGATTGCCGCGCTTGAGGGCGGAATGCTCATAAGGAACATCTGCAACGCTTTGACCAGGACGAATTATTTTGAAGCGCTCGATGAGCCTTTGGGTATGCCGCATGGCTATGTGATTAAAAATTCCGAGGGATTCGCGCCGCGCCCATTTTTGGTAAGAGTTTTGAGGGGTTGAGAAATAATCCTGATATTCAGCGCCTTGCCCGGCCTCAATGGGCGGCAGATCCGAAAGGGCCATATCCACAGTTATAAATTTTTCCGGATTAAGTTCGGGCTGCGGAAACAAATCCATTTTGGAATAAGGGTAGCTTTTTTGGACGCCAATTATAAAAACGCGCTCGCGGAGCTGGGGTACGCCAAAGTGCGCGGCGTTAAGAATTCTGTAAGCAGCCTTGTATCCTGCCAGAGAACATTCCGACAAAATGACATCAATAACCGGGGTTCCTTTAAGTATCCGCATTGAGAGAAGCCCCGGCACATTCTCCATCACAAAAAATCTTGGCTGAAAATATTTTATGCACCTGATAAAATCCATAAAAAGGCTGTTGCGCGGGTCGCGCGGGTCTCTGTTGCCGCTTAATGAAAATCCCTGGCAGGGCGGGCCGCCTATAATGCCATCAATACTTCCCTTAAAGGTTTTTGGCAGAAGAATATCCCAGTCGTGGATTTGCCGGATATCTCCGCAAATAAGCTTTGTTGAAGGGTGATTATGAGTGTAGGTTTGAGCTGCCCAGGCATCTATTTCGCTGGCAACAACAGAGGTGAACCCGGCCATTGAAAAACCAAGGCTCATGCCGCCGCACCCTGCAAATAGATCAATAATATTCATGAGCTGGCTGCTCCTTTAAGTCCGTTAACCAAAACCGTTAATGCGCTTTCAAGACGATTCATACCTAATGGCTTGAAATATTTTTGTTTATTGATAGGCTGATCCACTTTTCGCTCGCCGTCAAGCAGGGTTACAATGTTCAAGTCAACATCCGGAAAATAAGACATCAGTGTATGGGTTGAAGAACTTCCCTTGGGCTGATGAGGGATTGCTGAATAATCGCCGCCAAGCTGGCTTTCCAGCTGAAACAAATAGCAGGCAAGGTCTGGGAACTTTGTTTTCAGCAAATGAAAATCCACCAGAATTCTTTTTAGCATTGCGTTTTCAGTATATGCCTTGCATTCAATGCCAATGACAAATTTATTCTTGATAAACAAGTGCTTATCTACTGAAAGCCCATAATAGTAGCTCTTCATGTTGGCTAAAATGTGATCCCTGATGGCCCGGTTTTTGAGGCTGTCAACATAACCCATACGGATTGGGACCCGGATTTTTTTTGAATTGATGGAAAGCTCTTGTGGATTTTTTTTCAGCTCAACATCCCAGGCTGTCCGCACAAGGGTTTCTGT
>JASEHB010000381.1 GCA_030018745.1 Desulfatibacillaceae bacterium
ACCGCTTTGAGCGGTTCACATTTTCAAGCCACCGGCTCTGCCGGTGGTCTGTGACACCATTTTATTTGCTAACACATTTTGCCTGGGCCTTCAATGCAGGGCCGCCCTCAAAGACCATGCCAGGAGGATTCCGGCTAAAAAAGGCCTGCAAGGCTTTGCCCCGAATCACTGTGATGCGAGCAAGTTTATAGGGTTTGCCAATTACAGGGCAGGGCAGCGCCCCTTAAAAAGGGACAAAAAAGAGGATAGCAGATTGGAAGCAAATGAAAGCCCGCGGTTCCTGTTGGAGAAAGTAAAGTTAACATAATATATATTATCGGTCGTTATTGTTCTGTGCCAAAAAAAGCCTGCAACACCAATATCTTGAAATAATTGGCTTATTTCCTAAATTTTGTTCCAGGCCACCAATAAGGCAGTTTTGGACCAATCCTTGGATTGATGTCTTTAAGGTTTTGGCGGTTGTTGCCAGTCAGGCGATGAAAATATTTTGCCGGAGACTTTTAAGGAAACTTTTGGGGAAAGGAAAATCTTTTTGGGCGGATTTTTAAAACCCTTAAAAGTTAAAACCCTGTCCCCAAACCCCTTGCCTGGATTTTTTAGGGCCTTAAAATTGATTTGGCGGGCTTGATAAAAAATAGCGTGTAAAATCAGAATGTTTATACGGTCTATTCGGCAGGTTTTGCGGTGGCGGCCTCCAGGACGGTGGCGGCTGGCACAATTTTGTTGCTTTCCCGGAAACTGTCTATCCTTTCCCGCAGGTGAGGAATTACAAAAACCGAATCCATTGGAATCCTGGCCAGATTTTCCAGCAGAATATCCACCTTCTCGTCATCAGGCAGTTTGCGATCCAGGATAAGCCTGGCCTCGCCCCGGACAACACAAAGACCGCTTGTAACCCTTATGGCTCCGCTTTTTAACACTCTTTCGCTTACAGTTACGCCAAGCTTTTCGCATAGCATTTTGAGTTCGTGCAAAAGAGCGGCTGTTTCCATAATAGGCCTTAAAATATTAGATGCTGGTTAAGCTAATAAACCTATAACCAATAATAACAGTAAGGTAAAAATATTTTATTCCTGCGGGTCTATAATAACCTTAATGGATTCGTCTGCGCCTGCAACCAGATCAAAGGCTTTTTGGATTTGAGAAAGACCCATTACATGGGTGATCATGCTGTCAACAAGGACCCGCTTGAAGCGGATAAGGGACAAGGCCTGCTCAATATCCAGGGGACCTGCCCCATAGGCATGGGTTATTGTTATGCCGTTTCGCCAAAAATCGTTAACCGGAACAGGCAGGGTTATGCCCGGATCAGTAGGAGCAAAAACAACAAAGGTTGCGCCCCTTTCCACGCATAAAATGCCCTGCATGAAGGCAGATAGCGCCCCCGTGCAGACAAGGACAATATCCGCAGCCTTTTGCTCATTGACCTGCCGCAGGAGAGTCGGAACATCCTGCCTTGCATCAAAAACATGGTCTGCGCCAAAATTAAGAGCATGGGCAAGGCGCGCCTCGCTTATATCTGTTGCAATTATGCGCCCTGCCCCAAGCGCCTTTGCCAAAGCAATGTGCAAAAGGCCGGAAATGCCTGCCCCCAGAACAAGCACGGTGGAGCCTATGGGCGCGGCAGCTCTTCTTTGGGCGCGTAAAACGCAGGCCAGCGGCTCAATAAATGTGCCCTGGGCATAGGAAACCTCATCGGGCAGCAAAAAAACGCCCCTGTCCACATTTATTTGGGGAACCCGAAGATACTCGGAAAAGCCGCCGGGATCAAAGTTGGTGGTGTGCAGGGTGTTGCAAACCGTGTGGTTTCCTGCAAGGCAGTATTTGCAGGTGTTGCATGGCACATGGTGGGAAACAAAGACCCTGTCTCCCGGCTTGTAGGCCGACACCTCTGCGCCAACCTCAACAATATCACCCGTTATCTCGTGGCCAAGCACAATGGGGGCTTTCTTTTTCCTGTACCACTCCATAACATCGGACCCGCAAACCCCGCTTGCCATAACCTTTACTAGAAGCTCGCCAGGGCCGATTGTCGGCTTTGGCCGGGTTTCAACCCTTACATCCTTGTTGCTGTAATAAACGCCAACCCTCATAAAAAAGCCCCGTTGGAAGGCCTTAAAGCCGTGAAGGAACGGGCTTTGGCCACGATTTGATAATTTTTTTTGCCCAACCCCCTGTTGCAACAAGGAGCTTGAAAAAGGCTATTTATTTTGCCAGATTTTCGTTTTTGAGGGTGTTGAACATATCCCAGGCCTGCTCAACGCCTGCATTTTCGTGGATAATGGCGCGCAGCGACCTCATCATCGCAACGGGGTGCTCATGCTGCCAGATGTTTCTGCCAAGATTGACTCCCTTTGCCCCCCGCTGCATCCCATCGTGTACAAACTCTATCACGCCTTTGTCTTCAACCTTGGGGCCTCCGGCCATGATGACCGGGACCGGGCATCCGTCCACAACCTTATCGAAGTTTTCGCACCAGTAGGTTTTAACAACCCTGGCCCCAAGCTCGGCTGCAATTCTGCAACACAGGGCCAGATAACGGGCATCGCGCTTTTCAAGCTCCTTGCCCACAGCGGTTACTGCCATTACGGGAATGCCGTAATCCTCGCACTCATTTACAAGCCTGGCCAGATTCATGAGCGACTGGCGCTCGTAGTCCGTGCCCACAAAAACGGAAACCCCAGCAGCAGATGCGTTGAGGCGGATAATTTCGCTGATGGATGTTGTTATTTCTTCGTTGGCCAGATCCGCACCGATGACGCTTGAGCCGCCGGAAACCCGAAGAACAACAGGCGCGCTTGTGACCGGGTCAATGGCATTGCGAAGAACCCCCCTTGTAACAAAAAGGCCGTCTGCATATTGCATTAGAGGGGCCACGGTGTTGCCAGGCTTTTCAAGCTTGCGGGTCGGCCCCTGAAAGTAGCCGTGATCAATGGGCAGAAACATGCAGTTGCCGTCTTTTGCAAAAAGCTGGGCCAGCCTGTTTTTCATTCCCCAATCCATATTCTCTCCTTTTGTTTATGGTTATATTCCTGCTTAAAGTAAAATTTTTAACACACCTTTATATAAAGGAAATTCCTTGCAAGAAAAAGCCTGCCGGAACAGCTTTTTCTCGTTTAATGATTCGGAGGCTTTGGGGCTTTGCGGGGAAAAAGGTTGTATTTCAAAATGCACCAGATGGCCCTAAAGCCGTCCTTCCAGTTGATTTTCTTGCCTTCCTGGTAGGTTCTGCCAGCATAGCTTATACCAACCTCATATATGCGGCATTCTGGCATTCTGGCAATTTTGGCAGTTATTTCCGGCTCAAAGCCAAAGCGGTTTTCCTCAATTTCTATGGACTGGAGAATATGTCTTTTGAACACCTTGTAGCAGACCTCCATGTCCGTTAGATTCAGGTTTGTGAATGAATTTGATAAAAGGGTAAGAAATTTGTTTCCCAGATAATGCCAGAAATAAAGCACACGGTGAATCTCGCCACCTGCAAAGCGAGAGCCATAAACCACA
>JASEHB010000382.1 GCA_030018745.1 Desulfatibacillaceae bacterium
GTTGGGACAAAAATCGGCCGCAAACATGCCGATTTATTGTTCAGAAGTATCAATTTCTTTTTGCTCGGTCTTTTTGCGCGCCTGGCTGGCCGAGGCTATGTAAACCATTGCCAGAATGGCGAATATGTAAGCCTGGATTATGCCTGTAAGAAGCCCAAGGGCATTCATGACCACCGGGAAAAAGAGTGGGGCCACAGCCAAAAGAATCATCACTATTTTTGTTGCGCTCATCATGTTGCCGAAAAGGCGCACAGCAAGCGCCAGGGTGCGGGAAAGCTCGCCCATTATGTTGAATGGCAGCATGAAAACAGAGGGCTTGATATAGAGCCTCATGTAGTTGACAAAGCCCTGGCTGCTTATTCCGTAAAAGGGAACAGCCACAAAAACGCAGATTGCCAGAGCTGCTGTTGTGGAAAGGGAGGCGGTCGGCGGGGTGAAACCGGGCACAACGGCAAGCGTATTGCTTATCACTATGAAAACAAAGAGAGTGCCCACAAAGCTTAAGTAAGGCTCCGGGTCCTCGCCGCTCACATCTTTTATCTGGGACAAAAGCCCGCCCACCAGAATTTCCATGACATTCTGGCCCCGACTCATGGCAGGCCCTGTGGAAAGCCTGCGGGTTATAGCTATGGAAAGGGCTGCAAGAAGCAGAATGATAAGCCATGTGTAAGCAATGGTGGCGCTTATGGCAAAGGGGCCTATATGGGTGTAAATCACCTGATCAGGGGAAATTTGGGTCATGTCCATTATGCATTCTCCCTTATTTTAGGCCGGGCGGGCAGCCTGCCCACGGTGATGTGCAAAAGCACCTGTCTGGCAGCATAAAAGCCGATTAGGCAAAAAACCATGCCAAAGGCCCTGCCGCTGGAGGCCAGCCAGAAACCTGCCAGACACAAAGCAATTCTGGCGGAAAATGACAAAAGGGCCAGGATATGCGGATGGCGGCTGCTGGCAAGTTGATCCACCGTGATGCGCAGGCCAGCCAGGTAAAGCAGGCCGAGCACTGCGCCTGTCAGAAGGTTGCCCATTATATAAAGACCGCTCATTAAAAAAGGCCTCTTTTTTTGTTGGCAAGGCTGCCTTTGCTGCCTTGTTTTAAAAAATTTGCCCGGAATTGTCTTATTCTTCTTTATCCAAATCCTCTCCAACAGGCCTTTCCTTTTGTATCCAGTACCAGGCATTCAGGCAGCCAATGGTAACGCCCACAAAAAGGAGGGTGAGAGTCCACGAAATGGGGCTTGGCCAGGTTTTATCAATCCACACGCCCAATGCTATGGCCCCAAGGGTGGGAAGGGCCACGGACCAGCCCACAAGGCCAAACATTCCAAGCCCGAAAAGGGGGCTTTTGTCCTCCCCCCGCGCCTTTATGCGGCGCTTTTCCTTTTTTTCCACGGTTTGGGCAAAGCGGCGCTTTTCCTCCTGCCATTTTTTGTTTTCATCCACGGCGGGTAACCTCCAAAAAGCGCCGGATAAAACCGGCTTCGATTTTTGCCAAGGCGCCCATCACCTTTTTTTCGCGTTCGGCCTGCTCGCTGAATCTGTCCAGAACCGTCTCTTTCAAATCCCCCAGCTTTTTGCCTGCAACAGCATCCAGAACAGACACCCGCACGCTGTCCCCTGTCTTGACCAGTACCCCCCTGTCAAGGGCAAGCCAGTTTTCAGCGCCCTTTTCATCCTCATACAAAAAAAGGCCCGGCTCCAGGGTGAAAACGCAGTCAACATGGCGGGGCAAAAGGCAGAACTCCCCGTTGGAAGCCTGGCCGCGAACCTTTTTTGCCTCCTTTTCCAGAAAGATGCTTTCAGGGGTTAAAATGGCAAGCTTCATGAGGGCCTCTTGGCCTGATCAAGAGTTCCTATCATATAAAGGCTGCTTTCGGGCCAGTCTGCAAACTCGTCATTTAAAATGCGCTCGCAATCGTCAAGGGCGTCTTTAAGGCTCACCGCAGCGCCTTTGTAGCCGGTGAACTGCTCGGTAACGGCAAAGGGCTGGGTGAAAAACCGCTCAAGCCTTCGGGCGCGGTTTACTGTTTTTCGGTCTGAAACAGAAAGCTCCTCCATGCCCAGCATGGCGATTATGTCTTTCAATTCTTCGTAGGTGGCCAAGGTCTTGCGGATTTCTTGGGCAATCAAGTAATGGCGCTGCCCCACTATGCCCGGAACAAGCATGGAGGAATTGGAGCCAAGGGGATCTATGGCCGGATAAAGCCCTTCTGAAGCCCTTTGGCGGGAAAGCACAATGCTTGATGAAAGATGCCCGAAGGTGTGGACAGCAGAAGGGTCCGTAAAATCGTCCGCCGGAACATAAACCGCCTGAATGCTTGTTATGGAGCCGCTCTGGGTGTTGGTGATGCGCTCCTGCAATGCGGCAAGCTCCGTGCCCAGGGTGGGCTGGTAGCCAAGCCTGCTTGGAAGCTGGCCCATCAGCCCGGAGACCTCCATGCCCGCCTGGATGAAACGGAAGATGTTGTCAATGAGAAGAAGCACATCCTTTTTCTGCTCGTCACGGAAGTATTCCGCCATTGTGAGCGCAGCGTGGCCTATGCGGAAGCGTGCGCCCGGCGGCTCGTTCATCTGGCCGAAAACCATCACCGTGTTTTCAAGAACCCCAGCCTCGTTCATCTCCCGGTAAAGCTCCTCGCCCTCCCGGCAGCGCTCGCCAATGCCGCAGAAAAGGCTCACGCCCTCGTGCTGGCCCACCATGTTCTGAATCATTTCCATTATGAGCACTGTCTTGCCCACGCCAGCACCGCCAAAAAGCCCGCCCTTGCCGCCCTGCTCAAGGGGGGAGAGAACATCTATGGCCTTTATGCCTGTGGTGAAAATGCTCGAAGCCGTTGTCTGGCGAGAGAGGCTCACCGGCTCCTTGTGGATGGAGCGCAGAGGGGCATCGGTAATGGGGGGTTTTTTGTCTATGGTCTGGCCGAAAACATTGAGCACCCGGCCCATGAGCTGATTGCCCACAGGCACACTCAAAGGCAGGCCCGTGTCAAAAATCTCCTGGCCCTGAAAAAGCCCCTGGGTGCTTGTAAGCGCCACGGCCCTTGCCCGCTGGCTGTCCAGGTGGGAGATGACCTCAAGGGCCACCTGCCTGTCGTCTCCTGCCCTCAAAACATTGAAAAGGGCAGGGGGCCTGTCTGCAAAAAGCACATCCACAACACTTCCGCGAATGGCATCCACAAAGCCCCTGCGCTCATTCTCCTGGCTCATCTTGCAATTCTCCTTCAAAGGGCCGGATTGGCAAAAAGGCTTCAGCCCCGGCCCTGGGGAAATCCGGGCATTTTTTCCTTTGCGACTGTTACTATACACCAAATGAGGAAAAATTTCATGGTCCTGCCTGGCCTTCTTGGGGAAGACCTTTTAAAAACCCTTGTCTTTGTTATGAGTCGGCCCGATATATTTTTGGCAAAAGGCTTAAAAACATGGTGAAGAAGAAATGGAAAACAGCATTTGAAGCAGAGCTTAAAAATTGCCGGGCAGCAACTGTC
>JASEHB010000383.1 GCA_030018745.1 Desulfatibacillaceae bacterium
TGCCCAGAAACCCCACAGGAAAGATTGAAAAGCCAAAACTCCGCGAGCAGTATGCAGGCTCCAGGGAGTGCTTCAAGGTTTAAGGAAAAACCTTTGGGTCAAAATAAAGCCCCTTGACGGGCCGGTGATGGATTTCTGGAAAATGAGGAGAGCGCCAAAGTGAATGACAAGGCTGCCAGCATGGTTCTGGCCTCTTTTGCAGCAGACAGCTTTGCCCTTGGGTATCACTGGATTTACGACACCAGTGAGATTGACCGGAAGTTCGGCAGGCCAAAGCAGGTGGCCGCCCCTCTGCCGGATTCCTTTCATGCCGGCAAAAAGGCGGGTGATTTCACCCATTATGGCGATCAGACCCTCTGGCTTCTGGAATCCCTTGCAGCAAAGCAGACCTTTGACATGGAGCATTTTGCCCAGACCTGGAAAAAATCCATGTCCTCCTACAAGGGTTATGTTGACAAGGCCAGCAAGACCACCCTGGCAAACATGGAAAGCGGCAGGGATGTTTACATGGCCGGCTCCCATTCCACGGATTTGGGAGGCGCGGCCCGCATCGCACCCCTGGTGTATTTTTATTCCCATGATGAAGACACCTTGGCCGATCACGCCATTGTGCAGACAGACATAACCCACGGAGATCCTCTTGTTCAGGAGGCCGCCGCCTTTTTTGCCAGGGCAGCATCCTATGCGCTTGCTGGCGCCGGTGCGATTGAGGCCTTGAACAGGGCTGCGGAAAAGGGCTTTGAAAACGCGGAGTTTGAGATGTGGTTCCCTGAAGGCATCTCCAGCGCCGCCCTTCCCACCCGCTATGCCATAAAGACATTCGGCCAGCACTGCCCCATCAACGGGGCCTTTCCCTCCACCATTCACCTGATTGCCAGATATCCGGAAAACTACAAGGACGCCATGATTGAGAATGTGCTTGCAGGCGGAGACAGCGCGGCGCGGGGTATGCTGGCAGGCATGGTAATTGCCGCTGCCAACGGCAAAAAGGCCCTTGTGGATGAGTGGGTTGATGCCATGAGGGCAAAGGACTGGATAATGAGCCTGCTGAAAGCCCTGGGGAATTCCAGGGATCGCAGCCAGGGTCTCAACTGATTTGCTGTTCAAAAGAGCAGCTTTTTTTTAAGGAAGGGCGCTCCTGAAGCCTTTAAGGGCAAAATTGCAAATGGCAAAGATTCAAATCGAAAAAAAGGCCCCGGCCAGACACCAGTTTTTCGCCCTTACCCCCCAGGGCGCAGGCCCCATTGCAGAGCAGGAGCTTTTGGAGCTTGGCCTTGCTGTGACGCACACGGAGTCTTCCGGGGTGGCTTTTGAAGGCCCGCTTGCAGCGGGCTACACGGCCATTCTGTGGAGCAGGGTGGCTTCGCGGGTGGGGCTGCTGCTTTCCCGCTTTGAGGCCGCCAGCGATGCAATGCTCTATCAGGGGGCAGTTGAGATTGCCTGGGAGGATCACTTTGCCGTGCCCAACACCTTTGCTGTTGATGTAACCGGGGCCGCCTCCTTTGTTCTCAACACCAAGTATGCGGCCCAAAGGGTAAAGGATGCTGTGGCGGATCGATTCCGGGATCGCTTTGGAGCAAGGCCATCCGTGGACACCAAAAATCCGGACATCCGCCTGCTTTTGCATCTTGGTCCCCAAAACGCCTCCATTTATCTGGATATTTCAGGAGGAGGCCTGCACCAGCGGGGCTACCGGGAGCACACCGGGCCTGCGCCCTTGCGGGAAAACCTTGCAGCCATAATCCTTTTGCGCTGCGGCTGGCCCCAGATTGCACGCAGGGGCGGAGCCTTGCTCGACCCCATGTGCGGGTCGGGAACCCTTCTCATTGAAGGGGCAATGATGGCAGCCGATATTGCGCCGGGGCTTTTCCGCAAAAAACATGGCTTTGAATGCTGGAAGGGCCATGATTTGCAGATATGGGATAACCTCATAAACAATGCCCGAACAAAGGCGCGGGAGAAAAAACGCTTCCTGCCGCCCATTGTGGGCGGCGACAGGGACCCGGCAGTGGTCAAGGCTGCCATGAAAAACGCCTTTCGGGCAGGCCTGGCGGATTTTATTGTGGTTCGTTGCCGGGATATTTCCTTGCTGGCTCCGCCCAAAAACCATTATGCAGGCGGGCTTGTCCTTTCCAACCCGCCCTATGGCGAGCGCATGGGCCAGCTTGAGGATCTGGAAAAGCTCTATACGGACTTTGGCAGGCTGTTAAGGGAAAAGTTTGTTGGCTGGAAGGCTGCCGTATTCACCTCAAACCCCAGTCTGGCGGGCCGGATGGGGATTGTTCCTGCAAGCCAGGAAGAATATTACAACGGCCCCATTGCCTGCCAGCTTGTGCAGTATGCAGTGAGTCCGGCCAATTTTGAAAAGCAATAGCCTTTGTCTGGGGGAAAGCCTTTTTGGAAAACACTTTTCCCAAAAAAAATTCTCCCCAAAAAACAGGTTTTGCAACTGCCTCCTTACTTTTTTGTGAAAGGCCGCCAAAAATGGAAGGTTTGGACATTGTGGCCAAACTCATGGCCATTTCCGCAACAACAAGCCCCAAAAGCCGGGGTGAAAACTTTGTATGCACAAAAGTGCTTTGTGGCCCGGAGTTGATTGAGCTTGCCAAAGATATGGAGGCCTTTGGGCAACGCACCGGCAAAAAGGATTTTGACCGGGATGCAAAGGGCGTTGCCGCCTGCGATGCAGCCCTTCTTGTGGGCATAAAAGGGGCCAAACCTGTGGGCCTTAACTGCGGGGCCTGCGGCTATGCCACCTGCGCCGAACTGGAAAAAACGCCAAAAACAAAGGGCGAGTTTTTCGGCCCGATATGCGCCTTCCGGCTGCTGGACATGGGCATTGCCATAGGCTCGGCTGTTAAAACTGCTTCCCTGCACAATGCCGACAACCGCATAATGTACAGGCTGGGGGTTGTGGCGCGGGAAAAAGGCCTTGTGGACTGGGATTTTGTTATGGGCATATCCCTTTCCGCCACAGGCAAGAACATTTTTTTCGACAGGTAGGATAAACTGAAAGCAAAGAACAACCCAACAAGCCTTTGGGCCGGAGCGGGGGAGAAATGGCCGGAAACGAGTTGAAGGACTTTGGCGGGGGATTTTTTGTCCTGTGCCTTTTGGGGGCCATTGTTTTTGCTTATCTGACCTTTGCCTCCTTTGTAACCATCTTTCTTCTGGCTGCGTTTCTTACAGCTCTTTCGCGGCCCCTTTACAAGAGGCTTTTAGGCCTTTGCCGGGGCAGGGAAGGGCTGGCTTCCTTTTTTAACCTTCTGGCTGTGCTTCTTTTTGTCATTATTCCCCTTGTACTTCTGCTCGCGCTTTTGGTTCAGGAGTCGGTCTCTGCCTATAACTGGGCCAACCGGCAGTTCCAGGAGGGGGTTCTGGAAGAAAAAATACTGCCGGTCATCCTGGGCCTTCAGGAGAAGTATGCGCCCAATCTGAACCTGGATATTAAAGAGGCGGCCAAATCCGCCACGGG
>JASEHB010000009.1 GCA_030018745.1 Desulfatibacillaceae bacterium
ATGTTGATTGTCTTGACAAGCTCATCATCTTTGAGGTGCCAGTTTACGCCCGGGTTGGGGCAGCCTGCAAAGGAGCTGGCAAAAAGCGTTTCAATGCTTTGGTGGGAGTTGTAGGCAAGGGTGGCCACCCGGTCCTTTGGCATGAGGCCCTGTGATATCATCCAGTTGGCAAGGCGCAGGCTTCGCTGGGTGAACTGGCTGCTTGTGAGGCGCATTTCATCGCTTATGACCGCCTCCCTGTCATGATGAATACGGGCCATGGCAAGCAAAAGCTCTGGCACCAGATTGCGGTATCCGGCGGCAAGGAGCCTTGCCATGCGGTCCGGCCGCATCATTCCCAGAATTGTCTTTGCCCCGAAAGCCTTTCCGGCATGTTTCATGTGAAAGCGCACAGGCTCCATGAGCGGAGCGCCAAAAGCAGCCTTGCCAATTTCCCGGATGCCGAAACGGGCCATGATTCCCCCTTTAACGGTTTTTGGGACAAGTTCTTTTGGGCAGCAAAAGGGCCTGCCCGGCATCTTGTTTTTAATTTGTTGAAATTGTTTTGGATGGTTTTAAAAAAAACTGCAAAAAGCCTTCTGCAAGGCAAAGGCTCCTGCAAGGCCCAGGGCCAAGCAGGAGCCTGCCATAAAAGCAATATTCATACAGGTACCCTGTGAAGATTTGTAACTTTTCTCAATCTGCAAATCAAGCGCATGGGCTGCAAATTCCGGGCGGCTTTTCCCATGATGCGTCAAAATCCGCCTGGCGAGTTTTGAGGCTGCTACTCGCCTCTGCGCTCCGGCACGGTCTGAACAGGAATTTTCCCCTCGTTGAATTCCCTGCTCACATACAGGCCGCAGTAGCAGGTTCCGTATTGTGCCACATCAGCCTCCCGGTAAACACAGGGGCAGATTATGTCCTTGTCCGCCTCCCGGTCGTTGACAGCCAGGCGGCATGGGCAGCACGCATAGCCGTAGCGCTGGCGGTTCTGCAAAAGCCCTTCCAGAAGGTCATAAACATATTGGGAGTCCTTGTTGAAAAAGTATCCCTTTGGCTCCTGAATGGATTTAAGCTGCGCGTGCAGCTTTTCCACCTGCTCGGCGCTGATTTGGCTCATAACCCCAATGCCTCCGAAATCTGGTCCTCCTTGAATCCCACAATAATGGTATCACCAATTATTATTGTGGGAAAGCTCAACCTTGAATTTATCTGCTTTACCTCATCAATGACTTTTTCGCGCTCCTCGCCCTGAAGCAGATCAACATCTACAAAGTCGTAGCGCACATCATTGTCATCAAGAAAGCGTTTGGTGCTTTTGCAGTGTCCGCAGGTGCTCAAGGTGTAAATTTTGACCGGGGGCATTTGGTATTCTCCTGTTGGGAATGTTGTTAAGCCTATTACACTTGTGGGGCGAACCCTTAAGCGGAATCTTGGGGTATTCAAACCCACAAGGCCATCTGTTTCTGACTGGAGTTTAAATTATGACACAATCGCACACCTGTCAAACGCCATGCCAGGGCAGGTGCGCCTGTTTAGGTTCCAACAGACAGCAAAGCCAGGTGGCGCAGACAAATTTGCCTGCACCACCTGGCCAAACCCAAAAGGGATAAATCTCAAAATTTTGGCGCCTTATGGCCTGGGGCCTTCTGGAACACAAAGGGCAGCCAGCCAAAAGCGGTATAAAGCCCTTTAAAAATTGCAGGGCAAGGGGCCTTTTATTACTCCTTGGGCTTTTCCTCCTCAACCTTGGCTTCGGGCTGGGTGGCAGGCTGCTCTGTCGGCTGGTCAGATGCCGTCTCCTGGGCTGCCTTTTTTTCGGGCTTCTTGTCGTCCTTGGCCTTTTTTACGCCAAAGCCAAAGAAGCCACGGCGCTTTTGGCCCTTTTCCCCTGTTTCGCTCATGAGAAGTTCCACAAGAGAGATGGGGGCTGCATCGCCCTTGCGCTGGCCTATTTTGGTAACGCGGGTGTAGCCGCCTTCAACAGCGCCAAAGCGGGTTTGGGCTTCCTCAAAAAGCTTATGCACCAAATCCTTTTTGCGGACAATTGCCAAAGCCTGGCGGCGGGCATGGAGATCTCCCTTTTTGGCCAGGGTGACAATATGGTCGGCCCAGCGGCGGAGTTCCTTTGCCTTCACATCTGTTGTGCGGAGCTTCCCATGCTCAAGAAGGCTTGTGACCATGTTGCGGAACATGGCATCCCGGTGAGCGGAGGTTCTTCCGATTTTTAGTCCTGCTTTTCTGTGTCTCATGGGTTATCCTCTTCTGCGTCCTCCGGCTCCTCCTGGGTAGGCGTGAATCCATCGAGCTTCATGCCAAAAGAAAGGCCCATCTCGGTGAGGACTTCCTTGATCTCATTTAAGGACTTGCGCCCGAAGTTTTTGGTCTTGAGCATATCCTGCTCGGTCTTTTGCACCAGTTCGTATATCCTGTGGATATCCGCATTTTTAAGGCAGTTGGCGCTGCGCACAGAGAGTTCAAGCTCTTCCACGCTGCGGTAAAGGTTCTGGTTGAAGCCTGAAATCTCGACTTCCGGCTCGATCCCTTCCTCAACTTCCGGCTCTGCTTCCTCGTCAAAGTTGATAAAAAGGCTGATTTGCTCTTTGAGTATCTTGGCTGCATAGGCCATGGCGTCCTGGGGGCCTACGCTGCCGTCCGTCCACACTTCCAGGGTGAGCTTGTCATAGTCCGTCTGCTGGCCAACGCGGGCGTTGCCCACAACATAGTTGACACGGCTCACGGGCGAAAAGACCGAATCTATGGGAATGGTTCCAACCGGGTCGTCCTCGCTCTTGTTGGCTTCGGCCATTGTGTAGCCCTTGCCCATGCGGCACTTCATCTGTGCCACAAGCCTTGCCCCTCTGGACAGGGTGGCAATGTGCTGGTCAGGGTTTAAAACCTTCACCTTCCCATCCGGGCTTTTCAGATCCCCGGCCTTGACCGGGCCTTCGCCTTTGGCATCCAGCAGAAGGGTTTTCACTTCAGCGGAGTTGACTGCAAGCCTTACCTGCTTGAGGTTGAGAATAATTTCGCTTACATCCTCCAAAACGCCGTCAATAGCGGAAAATTCGTGCATCACTCCATCGAAGTTTACGCTGACAACTGCACCTCCGTAAAGCGAGTTTAACAGGATGCGGCGCAAGGAATTGCCAAGAGTAAGCCCGAAACCCCGCTCCAAGGGCTCGCAAACAAATTTTCCGTAATCCTTGGTGCTTTCCACCTGAACCTTCTGGGGTTTTATCAACTCCTTCCAGTTCAAATACATGATTTCGTTGGGGGACATAGTTTTCTCCCAGGCTTGTGGGTGCGGCCCGCAAGGTTTTCGGCAAAAAGGTATCCGAAAAGCGATGCCTGCACCCGTTAGGAATAGTGACGGCCCGTAAACACAACACCAGTCGCTTTTGAGGCGCTGATTTGCTTACTTGGAGTAAAGCTCGACAACGAGCTGCTCCTGCATGGGCATGGTCAGGTCTTCCCGAACGGGATAGCTCTTGACAACCCCGGAAAACTTCTCTTTTTCCAGATCCAGCCACTGGGGAAGGCCCCGGCGGGCAACCGCCTCCATGGAGTCAATGATGACAGCCATCTTGCGGCTCTTTTCGCGAATTGCTACAACATCGCCCATGCTCACCAGGGCAGAAGGAATGTCAACCTTGCGCCCGTTGACTGTGATGTGGCCATGACCTACCATCTGGCGGGCCTGGCTTCTGGAATTGGCAAAGCCCAGACGGAAAACAACATTGTCCAGACGCCTTTCCAGAAGAACCAGAAGGTTGGTGCCGGTGATGCCCTTCTGGCGCTCCGCGTGCTTGAAGGTCAGGTGGAACTGGCTTTCGGTGAGTCCGTAAATACGCTTGACCTTTTGCTTTTCCCTCAACTGCACGGCATAGTCGGTCACCTTGGTCCGGCGCTGACCATGCTGGCCGGGGGGATAGCTCTTGCGGTCATAGGCGCACTTGTCCGAATAACAGCGGTCGCCTTTTAAAAAAAGCTTTGTGTTTTCCCGTCTGCACAATCTGCAGACAGCCCCAGTATATTTTGCCAATGCGGCCTCCTTGTACGCGGCCCTAAAACAGCAGGGCCAAATATTTCGCCCCTGTTTTTAAGTACCGGCAGGGAAAATAGTGCAGCCTTGTATTTTAAGCCCTTAAACGCGGCGCCGCTTTCTGGGGCGGCAGCCATTGTGCGGGACGGGCGTGACATCGCGAATCATGGTAACATTGAGTCCTGCACTCTGGATGGCCCGCAGGGCCGACTCCCGGCCGGAACCAGGGCCTTTCACGAAAACCTGCACAGAGCGCATTCCATGATCCATGGCCTTTTTGGCCGCATCCTCCCCTGCCTGGGTGGCGGCAAAGGGGGTGCTTTTGCGAGATCCCTTGAAACCGACCACTCCCGATGACGACCAGGAAACCACCTTGCCTGAAGGATCGGTAATGGTGACAAGGGTATTGTTGAATGTGGACTGGATATGCACCACACCAGTTGGGATGTTCTTCTTTTCCTTTTTTCGCGTTGTCTTGCGCTTGGGCTTTGCCATGTTTGTTTCCGTCTTCTATAAGATAAAAGTCTGCAAGCAGCATGAGGGGTGGTTTTTTGACCCCTGCTGCAAACCGTAAAAGGGCTACTTTTTCTTGGCCCCGCCCTTTTTCTTGACCGCTGCGCGCCTTGGGCCTTTACGGGTCCGCGCATTGGTATGGGTGCGCTGGCCCCTGGCGGGCAGGCCGCGCCTGTGGCGCAGTCCGCGGTAAGCTCCAAGATCCATCAATCTCTTGATGTTCATGGAAATCTGGGTGCGGAGCTCGCCCTCCACCCTGTATTCGGAGTCAATGACCCGCCGGATCTCAGCCACCTGGCCTTCGGTGAGGTCATCGGTCTTCAAGGTCGGGTCAATGTCAAGCTTTTCCAGAATATTCTGGGAGGTGCTGCGCCCAATGCCGTAGATATAGGTAAGCCCTATCTCAACGCATTTTCCTCTTGGCAAGTCTACGCCAGCAATACGAGCCATGGGTTTTCCTATCCTTGTCTTTGTTTGTGGCGTCTGTTCACGCAAATGACCCGGACGACGCCGTTACGCCGAACGATTTTGCATTTGCTGCAAATTTTCTTTACTGATGCCCTGACTTTCATGGGTCTTCCTCCCCGAAAAAAGCGCCAACGCCTTTTCCGGCTATTTGGAGCGGTATGTGATGCGGCCTCTGGAAAGATCGTAAGGCGAAAGTTCCACAGTAACCTTGTCGCCCGGCAAAATCTTGATGAAATGCATACGCATCTTTCCGGAAATGTGGGCCAGCACCTGGTGACCGTTTTCCAGTTCCACCTTGAACATGGCGTTTGGCAGGGTCTCCATGACCTTGCCTTGCACCTCTATTCCTTCTTCCTTGGCCATTTACTGCCTCCCGCCCCTTTGGCTTAAAATATCAGGGCCATTGGGGGTTATGGCTATTGTGTGCTCAAAATGCGCGGACAGGGATTTGTCGCGAGTCACCGCTGTCCAGCCGTCATCTAAAATATCCACCTCGTGGCCACCCATGTTCACCATGGGTTCAATGGCCAAAGTCATTCCTGGCTTCAGGCGGATTCCTTTCCCCGGCTCCCCGTAGTTGGGAATCTGGGGTTCCTCGTGCAGGCTTTTTCCTATTCCGTGGCCCACAAACTTGCGTACAACGCTAAAGCCCGCTTTTTCCACAACGGCCTGCACTGCATGGCCGACATCCGAAAGGCGATTGCCTGGCCTGGCCATCTCAATGCCCGCATAAAGGGACTCGCGGGTAACTTCCAGCAGGCGGGCAGTCTTTTCGTCAACCTGGCCTACTGCAACCGTCACGGCTGCGTCTCCGTAAAAACCCTTGTGGAGCACGCCAAAGTCCAAGCTCAAAATATCGCCCTTAACCAAAGGGCGCTTGGACGGAAATCCGTGAACCACCTGCTCGTTAACCGAGGCGCAGAGAGCAAAGGGGAAGCCCCGGTAGCCCTTGAAAGCCGGAGCAACCTTGTATTTCCGGCATATTTCCAGGCCCAGCGCATCAAGCTCAAGGGTTGTAACGCCCGGCGCAACCTTTTGGCACATGGCATCAAGTATCTCTGCCACAATGCTGTTGGCTGTGCGCATCAACTCAATTTCACGGGCGTTTTTAAGCAACACCATGAGTTTCTATCGCCTGCCGATTCTGGCTCCCCGCTTCAAAAAGCCCTCGTAATGGCGCGTTATCATGTGAGACTCCACCTGGCTGATGGTGTCTATGGAAACGCCCACAACAATAAGCAGGGCCGTGCCGCCAAAGTAAAACTGCACATTGAACTGGTGGCTCATGAGCGCAGGCAGCACGCACACGGCGGAAACATAGAGCGCGCCGCCAAAGGTAAGGCGCGTAAGAACCCTGTCAATGTAATCGGCGGTGCGCTTTCCCGGCCTTATGCCGGGAATGTATCCTCCGTACTTTTTAAGGTTGTCGGCCACATCAACCGGGTTGAAGGTGACAGCCGTGTAAAAGTAGCAGAAGAAGAAAATAAGGGCCACATAGGGTACCTGAAAAAGCCATCCGCCGCGCATCATGGTCTCTGCAATGCCCACAAGCCAGGGAACATCCACAAAGCTCACTATTGTTGCGGGCACCATCATTATGGACGATGCGAAAATGGGCGGAATGACACCGGCCTGGTTTACCTTGAGGGGCAGATGGGTACTCTGGCCGCCGTACATGCGCCGCCCCACAACCCGTTTTGCATACTGCACGGGTAATCGTCGCTGCCCCGACTCCACAAAGACAATGAACCCGATTGCCGCCACCATGATGATGACCACCAGGATAAGGGCAAAAATTGACATCTGCTCCGTCTGAAGCAGACGGAAGGTGTTGGCTGCGCCAGCCGGAGCCTGGGCCACTATGCCTGCAAAGATGATGAGCGAAATGCCGTTGCCGATGCCCCGCTCGGTAATCTGCTCGCCCAGCCACATGATAAAGGCTGTGCCTGCCGTCAGCGTTATGACGGTCATCAGGCGGAAGCCCCAGCCCGGAGCCACGACCACCGGAGCGCCGGAGCCTGTTGTCATCTGCTCAAGGCCCACGCTTATGCCAAAGCCCTGAATGACTGAAAGAACAATGGTGCCATAGCGCGTATAGGCCGTTATCTTTTTGCGCCCCTGCTCACCCTCCTTTTTAAGCCGCTCAAGGTGGGGAATGACAACCGTAAGAAGCTGAAGGATGATGGATGCGCTGATATAAGGCATGATGCCAAGGGCAAAAACGCTCATCCGCTCCAGGGCGCCGCCGGAAAACATGTCAAAAAGCCCCAGAAGCGTACCCTTGGCCTGGGCAAAAAAACTGGCCAGGGCCGAAGCGTCAATTCCCGGCAGAGGAACCTGCACGCCAATGCGGTAAACAGCAAGAATCGCAAGCGTGAAAAGTATCCGCCGCTTGAGTTCGGGGATCTTGAATATGTTGCCAACGCCTAAATTCGCCATCTAATTAAGGCTCCTGGATGCTTCCGCCGGCGTTTGTGATTTTTTGTGCAGCCGACTGGCTCCACTTGTCAGCCTTTACCGTAACCGCCCTGTTCAACTCTCCGTGACCCAGAACCTTGATGCCGTCATAGCTTCCTGACACAAGGCCCGTATCGCGCAGCAGCTTTGCATCAACCTCGGAGCCGGGTTCAAACCTCTCCAGGTCCCGCACATTGATGACCGCATACTGCTTGCGGAAAATATTTGCAAAACCGCGCTTGGGAAGCCTGCGCTGCAAGGGCATCTGGCCGCCTTCAAAACCAACCACAGTTTTGCCGCCGGACCGGGCATTCTGGCCCTTGTGGCCCTTGCCTGCTGTTTTGCCGTGCCCGGAGCCGGGGCCGCGGCCAAGCCGTTTTCTTGCCTTTTTTGCGCCCTTGGGCGGAGCCAGTTCATGGAGCTTCATGTCAAAACCTCCTCCACTTTCACAAGGTGGGAAACCTTGTCTGCCATGCCCCGCACACTGGCATTATCCTCAAATACAACAGTCCTCTGCATTCTTGTAAGCCCCATTGCCCGCAAAACCTTGCGGTGCTTTTCCGGGCGGCCAATCATGCTTCTGACCAGCGTGATTTTAAGTTTCTTTGACATCTTGGGCTTTTCTCCTATACCAGCTCTTCCGGATGCTTGCCGCGCCGCTTGGCAACCTGCTCCCGGCTTTCCAGCATCTTGAGGCCTTCTATGGTGGCCTTTACCACATTGTGGGGATTCTGGGTGCCCATGCACTTGCTCAAAATATTGTGAACACCAGCAGCTTCCAGCACAGCCCGGACCGCACCGCCTGCAATGACGCCGGTACCCTTGGAGGCAGGCTTCAGCAGAACCCGGCCAGCACCGAAGCGCCCGATGACCTCAAAGGGTATGGTGCCGTCTATAAGGGGTATCTTGATCATGGCGCGCTTGGCGTTCTCAACGCCCTTGCGTATGGCTTCAGGAACCTCTCCGGCCTTTCCCAGCCCGCTGCCCACGCGGCCTTCGCCATCCCCAACCACAACCACGGCAGCAAAGGAAAATCGCCTTCCACCCTTTACAACCTTGGCCACGCGGCTGATGTGGACCACCTTATCTATGTATTCTTTTTCCTCAATGTTGGGCTTGTTCAAAACCGCCTCCGCGCGTTAAAATTCCAGTCCCTCTTCCCGTGCACCCTGGGACAAGGCCTTGACCCGGCCATGATAGAGATGTCCGTTGCGGTCGAAAACCACCTTGACTATGCCCTTTTCCTTGGCGCGTCTGGCTATGAGCTTTCCAACAAACTCCGCAGCCTTGACCTTGCTTTCAAAGCCGCCCTGCTCGCCAGCGTCTTTGTCAAGTGTGGAGGCAGAAACCAATGTGGCGCCCAGCCGGTCGTCCACAACTTGGGCATATATGTGCCTTGCGCTGCGAAAAACCGCCAGTCTGGGTCTTTCGCCTGTTCCAGACACTTTGGCGCGAACACGCTTTTTGCGCCTCAAGTGAGTCAGGATTTTTTTTGCCTGTCTTGCCATAGCTCATTTCCGTTATTGCTGCGCCCTAAAAGGGCAGCCGTTTACGGGGCCCCACCAGGAAGGCCATGTCAGTTTACTTGGCGCCTGATTTGCCCGCTTTGCGAATGATTGTCTCTTCCGCATACTTGACGCCCTTGCCCTTGTAAGGCTCTGGAGGCCGGAATGCGCGGATGTCCGCTGCTGCCTGGCCCAGAAGCTCCTTGTCAATGGAAGCAAGGGTTATGTTGTTCTTCTTGTCCACCTCGGCGGTAACGCCTTCGGGAAGGACATAGTTTACAGGATGTGAATGGCCCAGCATGAGCGACAGGGTGCGTCCGGAAAGCTCGGCCCTGTAACCGATGCCGTTTATTTCCAGCACCCTGGTAAATCCCTGGCTCACACCAGTGACCATGTTGGCCAACAGCGCCCTGGCAAGCCCGCGATAGGCCTGGGTCTGGCGCTTGTCGTCCTTTGGATTGACAAGAAGTGTGCTTCCATCCAGAACCAGATCAACTTCAGGCGGCACAGGCCGTGACAGGCTGCCTTTTGCGCCTGAAACCGTCACCATTCCGTCTGCTATCCGGACTGAAGTCTTGTCGGGCAGCGGTATCGGTTTTTTTCCAACCCGGGACATACTTAAAACTCCTTATGATAAACGGGCCGCATTTTGCGCCTTGGCCTCAATTGCAAAAGGCTTGTAAGGCTGTTTGGCCCCTGCAAAGCAAACCGTGCTTACCAGACCTTGCACAGAACTTCGCCGCCCAGGTTTTTCTGCCTGGCCTGGCGGTCTGTCATCACGCCGCAGTTGGTGGACAAAACCGCTGTGCCCATGCCCGACAAAAAGGGCTTTACATCCCTGGCCCGGACATAGACCCGGCGGCCCGGTTTTGAAACCCTGTCAATGCCGTATATGACGGGTTTGCCCTCATCGGTGTATTGCAGCTCAATGCTCAATATGTTCTGCTTGTTGTCTTCCATAATCTTGTAATCCCGAATATATCCGGATTCCTTCAAGATTCTGGCAACATCAATTTTGATGTTGGAAGCAGGCATATCAACTTTGGGAAACTTGGCCCTCACCGCATTTCGGATGCGGGTGAGCATATCCGCCAAAGGATCGGTCATTGCCATTTTTAAATCTCCACCTTTTCCTGCTTTATTGCAGGCGGCCCTTTACCAGCTTGATTTGATTACGCCCGGCAGCAGACCTTCGGACGCCATCTTGCGAAAGCAGATGCGACAAATGCCGAATTTTCTCAAAAATGCGCGCGGACGACCGCAAATGGGACAGCGGTTGTAACCCCGGACCTTGAACTTGGGCTCTCTTTTGGCCCTGGCTATCTGGGATTTCTTCGCCAAAACACTTCCTCCGTAAAGCACCGGCTGCGGGGACCGCGCCGTTTAAAAAAATCAGCTCCTGAAAGGCATTCCCATCTGCTTTAAAAGAAAACGCCCTTCCTCATCGGTCCTGGCCGTGGTCACGATGGTGATATTAAGGCCCCGGATTTTTTCGATCTTATCGTAATCAATCTCCGGAAATATCAACTGCTCCTTAATGCCCAGGGAGTAATTTCCCCGGCCATCGAAACCCTTGGGGTTCAGCCCCCTAAAGTCGCGTACGCGCGGCAGGGCCACATTGACAAGCTTGTTGAAAAAATCATACATCCGCGTCCCGCGCAGAGTGACCATGGCGCCAATGGGCATTCCCTGGCGCAGCTTGAACGCTGCTATGGAGCGCCTGCCCCTTGTCACAACAGGCTTCTGGCCCGCGATCTGGGTTAGCTCGTCAACCGCCGTATCAACTATTTTGACATTCTGGATGGCCTCGCCAAGTCCCATGTTGAGCACAAGCTTTTCAATGCGCGGAATTTCCATCACATTCTTGTACCCGAACTCTTCTGTGAGCTTTGGCACCACTTCGTCAATATAGTATTTCTTTAAACTGGACATTTCAGCCATTTTTCATGCACTCCGATTTTCACACAGCCCGGGGACGCAAATCTCTACGCATCCAGATGTTCTTCGCACTTGCCGCAGACCCGCACCCTTTTGCCGTCATCAAGAACCTGGCTGCGGACACGCACGGGTTTGACGCACTTGCCGCACATGAGCATGACATTGGAAACATGGAGCGGGGCTTCCTTTTCAACGATGCCTCCCTGGCGCTTTGTGCCAGCAGGCTTCTGGTGCCTCTTGACCTTGTTGATGCCTTCCACAATAAGCTTGCCGTCATGCTCCACCTTAAGGACATTGCCGATTTTGCCTTTTTCCTTGCCGGCAATGACCTTGACGCGGTCGCCTTTTTTTATGTGGCCCTTTTGTGATGCCATGTTCACCTCAAAACTACCCAGGGGGTTGCTGTGAATCCCCGGAAATTAAAGCACCTCGGGCGCCAGTGAGCAGATTTTCATAAACCGGGCCGCTCTCAACTCGCGGGCCACGGGACCAAAGATACGGGTACCAATAGGCTCGCGCGCCTGGTTGATGAGGACTGCGGAGTTTTCATCAAAGCGGATGTAGGAGCCATCCGGGCGGCGCACTGCCTTTTTTGTGCGAACCACCACTGCCTTGAGCACCTCGCCCTTTTTAACCTTGCTGTTGGGGATGGCTTCCTTTATCGACACAACAATTATGTCGCCGATGGAAGCAAACCGCCTGCGGGAGCCGCCCAGAACCTTTATGCACAGCACGGTCTTTGCGCCGGAGTTGTCCGCAACAGTCAGCCTTGTTTCAGTCTGGATCATTTTTCGCCCCTCCCGCGCCTATACGGCTTTTTCAAGTATGGCGGACACACGCCATCTTTTGTCCCTGGAAAGGGGCCGCGCCTGGGAAATAAGCACCTTGTCTCCCACCTTGCAGGCATTTTGCTCGTCATGAGCCTTGTAGCGGGCTCTTCTGCGAACAAACTTCTTGTACAAGGGGTGCTGAACGGTCCGCTCAATCAGAACCACCACGGTCTTGTCCATTTTGTCCGAGACGACCGTGCCCGTCATTGTTTTGTGAATGCCGCGCTCTTTCATTGTCCGCCAATTTCATCTTTCGGACCGGCGCCGTTAAAGCACCGTCCCGGCTGTTAGACGCTTTGTTTCTGGTTTAAAATGGTCTTGAGACGCGCCACTTCCCGTTTGGCCAGTTTGAGACGCATGGGGTTTTCCAACTGCCCTGTGGCGTGCTGGAAGCGAAGGTTGAACACCTCCTGGTATGCGTCTGCAATCTTGGCGCTTATCTCGTCAACTGTCATTTCGCGGATTTTTTCTACCTTCATTTTCAGTGGCTCCATACCACAATCTTGGTCTTAACGGACAGCTTATGGCTTGCCAGGCGCAGGGCCTCCCGCGCCAGGGCCTCGTTGACGCCATCCATCTCGTAGAGGATGCGGCCGGGCTTGATAACTGCCACCCACGCTTCGGTCGGCCCCTTGCCCTTGCCCATGCGGACTTCCAGGGGCTTTTTTGTGATGGGCTTGTCAGGGAAAACCCGAATCCATATCTTGCCGCCGCGCTTTATGTGCCGGGTCATGGCAATACGGGCGGCTTCTATCTGCTTGGAGGAAACCCATCCGCATTCAACGGACATAAGCCCGTATGTGCCAAAGGCAAGGGTATTGCCACGGTTTGCGGCGCCTGCCATCCTTCCCCGCTGCTGCTTGCGATATTTGACCTTTTTGGGACTTAACATTGGTCATCCCTTCACCGGCGCATTGGAAAGGGCTTTTAGGCCCCTACCTGCTCCGCCTTGTCTTTCTTTAAAATCTCGCCTTTGAAGATATACACCTTGACGCCTATGATGCCGTATGTGGTGTGAGCTTCGGCGTAACCGTAATCAATGTCTGCCCGCAGAGTGTGCAGAGGCATACGGCCTTCCCGGTACCATTCCCGGCGGGCCATTTCCGCTCCGGCCAAGCGTCCGGCAGCCATTATCTTCACACCCAGCGCTCCAAAACGCATGCAGCTTGTAACCGCACGCTTCATGGCGCGGCGGAATGCAACGCGGCGCTCAAGCTGGGTGGCCACGCTTTCCGCCACAAGCTGGGCGTCTATTTCAGGCTTTCGGACCTCCTGAACCTCAATCTGAACCTCTTGGTCAAGCATTTTCATCAGCTCTTTTTTGAGGACCTCTATTTCAGATCCCTTTTTGCCGATGACAATGCCAGGCCTGGCGCAAAAGATTATCAGGCGGATGCGGTTTGCGCTGCGCTCTATCTCCAGCTTGGAAACGCCCGCATGGTAAAGTTTCTTTTTGAGAAACCTGCGGACCTTGTAATCCTCGTAGATATAGTCCGCATACTTTTTTTTCTCGGCATACCACCTGGAGTCCCAGGTTTTGATAATGCCAAGTCTCAATCCTATGGGGTTGACCTTCTGACCCACTGGGGTCCTCCTTTGTTCTATTCCGCCAGAATGACCGTTATGTGGCTGGTCCGCTTCAGAATCCGGTTGGCCCGGCCTTGAGCCCTTGGCCTCCACCTTTTAAGAGTGGGCCCCTGATCCACAAGTATGTTCTTTATCTTGAGAACATCCACATCCATGCCCCCGTTCTGCTCCGCATTGGCCACCGCGCTTTCAATGACCTTTTTGATGACAGCGGCGGGCTTTTGGGGCAGAAAGGCAAGGGCGTTAAGACCCGCCTCAACCGGGTTGCCCTTGACCACATCCGCCACCCGTCGCGTCTTCTGGGGCGAGACGCGAATAAACCTGGCTGTTGCTTTGAACTCCATGTATCACCCCATGAAAGGACAGATCTGCCGCAATGGCTGGCTGGATTGTCCTTTTGCCCGTGCAGATGCCTTTGACGGCTCTGCCCATAAAAATGGAAAAACAGGGTTTTTCAATTCGCAAATACCCGGAAGCAAGCTCACGGGATTAGCGTTTTCCCTTTGCCTTCCTGTCGCCAGCGTGCCCATAGAAGGTGCGCGTGGGCGAAAACTCTCCAAGCTTGTGGCCCACCATGTTTTCCGTAACAAAGACCGGAATGAACTTCTTGCCGTTATGCACGGCCAAAGTCAACCCGACCATTTCGGGAATTATGGTGGAGCGCCGCGACCATGTTTTAAGTACATGCTTGCTGCGCGTCTGCTGGGCCTGCTGCACCCTCAACAAAAGCTTTTCTTCAATGAATGGGCCTTTTTTCAATGACCGTGGCATGCTCTCTCCCGCCTTGCGCTTACTTGCGCTTCTTCACAATATATTTGTCGGTTCTCTTGTTCTTGCGGGTCTTGTATCCCTTGGTGGGCCAGCCCCACGGAGAGCAAGGATGCCGCCCGCCAGATGACCGCCCTTCACCACCGCCCATGGGATGATCCACAGGGTTCATGACAACTCCCCGGACGCTTGGCCTGATGCCAAGCCAGCGCTTGCGGCCGGCTTTGCCAAGGGAAAGGTTGCCGTGCTCCACATTTCCCACCTGGCCTATGGTTGCAGTGCAGGCCACCAGCACCATGCGAACCTCGCTGGAGGGCAGGCGCACCTGGGCGTACTTGCCTTCCCGGGCCACAAGCTGGGCAAAGGTTCCGGCGCTGCGGACAATCTGTCCGCCTCTTCCGGGCCTCAACTCTATGTTGTGAATCACCGTGCCCAGCGGAATGTTGGACAAGGGCAGGGCATTGCCCGGCTTGATGTCCGCTTCAGGGCCTGACAGCACAATTTCGCCCACATCCAGCCGGTTGGGGCATAGGATGTATCTTTTTTCGCCGTCTGCATAATGAAGCAGTGCAATGCGGGCGGAGCGGTTGGGATCGTATTCGATGGCCGCAACCTTGGCCGGAATGCCGGTCTTGTCCCGCTTGAAATCAATGATTCGGTAATGCCTCCGGCTGCCGCCGCCGCGATGACGGCAGGTGATATGCCCGTTCGCATTGCGGCCCCCTGTTTTGCGCAGGGGCTTTAAAAGGCTTTTTTCCGGTTTCTTTTGTGTAATCCCCGTTTTGTCGGCAAATTCTGCAAAGCGCCTACCCGGAGAAGTTGGTTTTGATTTTCTGACCGCCATTGGGTCGCCTCCTGCTGGACTTACACGCCCTCAAAAAATTCTATCCGGGCTCCTGGCGCAAGCCTTACGATTGCCTTTTTCCAGTCGCGCCGCTTGCCCAAAACCCTGCCCCGGCGCTTATTCTTGCCGGTTACGCGCATGGTTCTGACATCATCCACCTTTACCTTGAAAAGGCTTTCCACAGCGCGAGCAATTTCCACCTTGTTGGCGGTTTTGGCAACTTCAAAAGAAAGCTGATTGCTGTCTTCCTTTTGAAGGGTGCTTTTTTCCGTTACAAGGGGCCGCAGTATTATCTGATGCGCGTTCATTAACCCAACCTCCCATAGACGCCTTCCACGGCGGCAGTCTCCAGCACCAGATGGTCGTGCTTGAGAATGTCGTAAACATTTAAGCCCGCCACTGGCAGAACTTTGACGCCGGGAATGTTGCGCGCTGAAAACACTGCGTTTTCAATATGATCCTTTGTTATAAAAAGCACTTTCTTCAGCCCCAGAGCCTCCAAGATTTGAGCCATGTCCTTGGTCTTCTTCCGCTCAAGGGCAAGGTCATCCAAAACCTTCAATGTTTCACCGGCCAGTTTGGATGACAGGGCCATTTTAAGCGCCAGCCTGCGGACCTTTTTGGGCACAGAGTAGTCGTAGGAGCGCGGATGAGGCCCGAAGATGACACCGCCGCCCTTCAATAGCGGACTTTTGCGGTCACCGCGCCGGGCGCGTCCCGTTCCCTTCTGGCGGTACATTTTGACGCCGGAATAGCTCACATCTGAACGGTTTTTAACACAGGCTGTTCCACGGCGGCGGCGGGCAAGTTGCATCACCACAACCTCGTGGAGCACACCGGGATTGATATCCACTGCGAAAATGTCGTCCCGCAGATCAATCTCGGCTATGGGCTCGCCGATTTTATTTAGAACACTGACCAATGCCATGATTTTTTTCCCTGAATGCCTTGCCAAGACACACAACACGGGGCCGCCTTTATGGCTAACCCCGCGCGAAGCGCCCCTGCTTTTTATTTTTTGCCCTTCTTGAACTTGAGCTTGCGGACTTCCACCAGCCCACGGCCAGATCCCGGAACCGCTCCCTTGAGCAATATCAGGTTCTGCTCCGGGCGGACATCAACAATTTCCAGATTCCTGGTGGTCTGACGGACATTCCCGTAATGGCCGGGCATCTTTTTGCCTTTGAGCACCTTGGAAGGCGTGGCTGATGTGCCTATGGAGCCAACCCTGCGCTTGGACATGCCGCCGTGGGTCATGCGCCCGCCGTGGAAGCCGTGGCGCTTGATGGCGCCGGCAAATCCCCGGCCCTTGGTCACACCTGCAACATCCACATGCTCACCCACAGTGAAAAGATCTGCGGTAATGGTCTGGCCAACTTCAAAATCCTGGGGATTTTCAACACCAAATTCCCGCAGAAAATAAAAGGCCTGGCCCCCGCTTTTTGCAAAGTGGCCGCCAAACGGCTTGTTGACCCGCCCGGATTTTTTCGGGGCAAATCCAAGCTGCACGGCGTCATAACCATCTGTTGCCTTTGTCTTCACCTGGGTCACCACGCAGGGCCCAACCTCCAGCACCGTAACAGGAATGTGGTGTCCCTCGGCAGAGAAAACCCCCGACATTCCAAGTTTTTTACCCAACAATCCCTTGCTCATGGCCCTGTATCCTGCTGCGGTTTTCCGCATTCAAAAAGCCATAACCTCCCCTGGAGACCTGAAACAAGGCATCCAAAACGGGGCTCTTACAGCTTGCTAATGAAGATGGGTCACATTAACAAAGGCAAAAGCGGCCCTTGTTTCCCTGTCTTGTTTTTCCGGCGGAAGGCAAAGCGCCTGTCCTGCCGGGGTTTGCTCACACCTTTATTTCAACATCAACGCCAGGGCTTAAATCAAGCTTCATAAGAGCGTCCACCGTCTGCTGGGTAGGCTCAAGAATATCCAGAAGCCTTTTGTGCGTGCGGACCTCGAACTGCTCCCTGGACTTTTTATCTATGTGGGGCGACCGCAACACGCAGAACTTGTTTATCCGCGTGGGCAACGGAATCGGTCCCACCACCTTGGCGCCCGTATTCTTCGCGGTGTCCACGATGTCGGTGGCGGCCTGATCCAGAAGCTTGTGGTCATAGGCCTTTAGGCGAATGCGTATTTTCTCGTTCATCAGCATACAATCGTATCCTTACTGCGGCAAGGCTGTTTACTCAATGATTTCGGACACGACACCCGCGCCCACGGTGCGGCCGCCTTCGCGAA
>JASEHB010000384.1 GCA_030018745.1 Desulfatibacillaceae bacterium
TACAAAACCACAGGGTGGCCCAGGTGGTGCGGATGCTTTGTCGCGCAAGCCTTTGCTTTTCCCCTGTTCGTGCTTTTCGTGTTTTTCGTGGTTCAAAAATTGCCGTTTTCCCGCCTTTACGCCCTTGCGTCCGAAGCCTTGTTTTGTTGGGCCACCAAATCCCGGAAAAAGGCAAAAGCCATTTTAAAACCATCATGGGCCGGGATTTATAGCCCAACCTACGCGCCATCCCAACCTACGCGCCATCCGGCGGTCTTTTTGTTGGGTGAACCTTGCGCTTTAAGCGCAAGAACCACCCAACCTACATCTTGCCATCCGGCGGCCTTAAATGACGGGTTCTGGTTCTTTGTAGCCGCCCTGCCCGTTTGTGGTTTTCCTTTTTTCCAAATGCTTCTGCCCTTTGCCCCCCATCTCCCTGCTTGACCCATGCTGCCCAAAGGCTTAAAACATTTTCCATGTTCGGCGAATACGGATACGAAGAGGAGGGGCCTCTGCCCAAGACATACGACCTGGCGCTTTTGCGGCGGCTGTCGGGCTTTGTGCGCCCCTACCTTTTGCTTGTAATCCTGGCCCTTGTTGCAGGCATTGCCATCACTGCGGTGAGCCTTGTTGTGCCCTTCGTAACCAAGTTGGCTTTGGACAGGCACATTGTTGCGGAGTGGTACAGGCTTGATACAAAAAGCCCCACAGCCCAAAGGGCTGTTGAGGACTTGCAGGGCCGCTTTGAGCGCGAGGCGGCCGGCCAGGGCCTGTTTGTTTCCGCCACTGAGCTTGTGCGCCTTGACCCGCGCCTTGTTAAAGACCTGCGCGATTTGGGCGCGCTTTCATCTGCTGCATTTTACCGCCTTGAGCCAAATAAAACCGCCCTTGCCCGCCAGCACGGCCTTAAAATAATTGTGGATGAGGCCGCCAGCGCCTTTGTAGGCCACAATGAGCTTGCCGCCCTCGACCCCCAGGCAAGAAAGGCACTGCGCGAAGCAGACATACGGGGAACGGCGGCCATGGGGCTTTTGCTCTTTGCCCTTGCGGTTGCCGCCTTTGCCTTTGGCTACTGGGAATATATATGGCTGGAGCGGGCCGGACAGGGAATAATGGCAGACATAAGGGTTGAGCTTTTTACCCGCGTTCAGTCCCAGGGGCTTGCCTTTTTCGACCGGAACCCGGTGGGCCGCCTTTCCACAAGGGTGACAAACGATGTGGAGAACCTGAATGAGCTTTTCAAGTCGGTCATGGTCACCCTTTTCAAGGATATTCTTCTTCTGCTTGGCATAATTGTGCTGCTTGCGGTGTTGAACTGGCGGCTGGCCCTTTTGTGCTTTGCGCTCATCCCCGTTGTTTTTGTGCTGGCCATGCTTTTTTCGCGCCTGGCGCGCTCGGTTTTCCGCAAGCTTCGCGAAACGGTTAGCGCCATCAACTCGTTCTGCCAGGAGCGATTTGCAGCGGTTCGCACCGTAAAGCTTTTAAATGCGCGGGCTGCCCAGGAGGAGGAGTTTGCCGAAATAAACCAGCAGAATTATGATGCAGGCATGAGCCAGATAAAGGTTTTTGGCATTTTCATGCCTCTGATGGAATGGCTTGCCTCCCTGGGGGTTGCGCTTCTGCTCTGGCGGGGCGGCATTCTTGTGATCGAAGACAGGGTGACTTTGGGAACCCTGGTGGCGTTTATAAGCTATTTGAGGATGTTTTTCCGGCCTTTGCGGGACATCTCCGAAAAATTCAACATAATGCAGGCGGCTTTGGCCTCCACAGAGCGCATTGTGGAATACCTGGACACGGACCAGCGCCTGCAAGAGCCTGCCGCCCCCAAAAAACCTGCACCCGGCCCGCCTGCTGTTGCCTTTGAAAATGTGGATTTTGCCTATGACCCGGCAAAGCCTGTGCTGGAAGATGTGAGCTTTGAAATACCAGCCGGGGAAATGGTTGCCCTTGTGGGCCGCACGGGCGAGGGCAAGACCACCTGCGCGCACCTGTTGAACCGCTTCTATGACCCGGCAAGAGGGGCGGTGAGAGTTGGCGGCGTGAGCATGAGGGATGCAGACCCGGCATGGCGCACCAGCCGCATAGCCCTTGTGAGCCAGGATGTTTTTCTGTTCTCTGCAACTCTTACGGAAAATGTGGCCCTGGGCAGAAAGGCCCTGCGGCCCGATGCCCTGGAGCACGCCCTTAAACTTTGCGGGGCCTGGGGCTTTGTTGCAGGCCTGGAAAAAGGGCCGGAAACAGTTCTTTCCGAGCGGGGTGCAAACCTTTCCGGCGGCGAGCGCCAGCTTCTTTCCTTTGCGCGGGCGCTTTACAGCGACCCGGACATCCTCATCCTTGACGAGGCCACTTCCAGCGTTGACCCCCAGACGGAAAGGGCCATTCAGGATGCGGTCTCCGCCATGACCTCAAAGCGCACAACCCTTGTGGTGGCCCACCGCATATCCACAATTGAAAAGGCCCGCACAATAATTGTTTTAAACAAGGGCAGGATTGCTGAAATAGGCTCCCACAGCGAGCTTATGGAAAAGCAGGGCCTGTATTACAAGCTGCGAAGGGTTTGGAAGGCTGCCTCTGTTGAGCAGGCAACAGGCCAAAACCCGGCATGAAAAAGGGCTTTTTGAGGCAAAGCCCGCCTCCATGCCTTTTGGGCCTTTCCATTGGGTATAAAGCTTCTTTGCAGGGCTACTTGAATTTGTTGTAAGCGTCCTTGATGGCAGTACCCAAGGAAGTTACAGCTTCGTCAATGCCTTTTTTCAAAGATGTCCAGGCGTCCTGGCTTGCCTTGCCAAGCTCGTCAAGCTTGGTCTTGCCCTTTTCAATGCGCTTTTCAAGCTCATCTATCTGCTCGTGGGCTTTTATTTTCGCGTCTGCCTCTGCGCCGCGCGCCCTGGCCCGGAGCTTGTCAACATCGGCTTTCAACTCGTCAAGCTTGGCCTGCATTTTCTGTTGATACAATTCTTTTTCACTCATGGTGCCTCCTTTGATTATGGGCGAGGGAATGACAAAGTCGTACTCGTGGCACTGGTTGCAGAAGTTTTCAGACGGCCTGTGAACAAGGTGGCAAAGGTCGCAGCCCAAATCCGGCCCGTAATGGGAGTCGTGCGGATTGACAGGCTTTGTTTCCTTTGTTGCCTGAAGAATATCCTGGCGCGCATGGCAGGCCATGCAGGTTTCCTTTTCCACAAACATGGGGGAATCCGGGTCCTCGTGGCAATCGCCGCAGGAGATTCCGGCAAGCAGATGGGTGTGGCTCAATGGCAGGCGATTTTCAAGCCGTGGCTCATCCCCTGCGTGGCATTCAAGGCATTGGTCAAGGCCCATTTCTGCGGTGGGGGGGTGTTCTTCAAATAAAACCTCTTGGTCATGGCAGGCCGCGCAGTCCCCCCCAGGAGCTGTTGCAAGCAGTTTGGGGCCGTTATCCAAGGCCCGGCCTGCTCCCATATTCCCAATAAAAAATGCCAGCGCAATGAGAATAAAAAGG
>JASEHB010000385.1 GCA_030018745.1 Desulfatibacillaceae bacterium
AAAAAGCGCTTGTAAAGACTCTGCCCCATTTTTTTTGGCGCATGACTCTGCAAAAAAAGCCGGGCAGCCCCGTCAAACAAGGCTGGGCAGGTTGGGTTTTGCAAGAAGCAGGGCGCAGATTGTTTTGGCATCTGTAATTTCGCCTTTTTCCAGCATGGCCCAAACCTGGTTTTGGGAAAAGGCGTGGACTGTGAGAACCTCGTCCTGGTCTAGATTCTGGGTGGAAGCAGTAAGGCCTGTGGCCAGAAAAATATGAATTTTCTCTGTGCTGTAACCCGGAACAGGGGTGATTACCGCAAGCTTTTCCATTTTTGCGGCCCTGTATCCGGTTTCCTCCTCTATTTCCCGATAAGCGCACTGTTGCGGGCTTTCATCCGGGTTCAGGGTCCCTGCGGGAATTTCCCAGAGAAAGCCTCCGGCTGCATGGCGGTACTGCTTGAGCAGAAGAACTAGCCCATCGGCGGTAACCGGCAGCATGGCCGCAGCTCCGGGATGGCAGATTATGTCCAGATTGGCCCTGCGGCCGTTGGGCAAATCCACGGCCTCCCTTACCAGGGAAAAAACCCGTCCCTTGTAAATTTCCTCTATCCTGCTCATAAATTATCTCTCTTGATCCGCCAGGCTGTTTTTTGCATCAGTAATTTTTCTGCTGTCTGGCAACCCATTGGGCAGCTTTAAGGCGGTTGGTGACGCCGATTTTTTTGTAGATGTTGTAGATGTGGCTTTTAACCGTGTGCTGGCTTATAAAAAGGCCATCTGCGATTTCCTTGTTGCTGGCCCCTTCTGCTATGCGGGTGAGGATTTCCTTTTCTCTAACCGTGAGGTCTGCATCTGCGTTTTCGGTCAGCGCCCCCTGGGCGCGTGGCTCTATGAGAAACTGGGAAAGCGCCTCGCGGGAGTACCAAAGCTCTCCATCCAGAATGGCCAGCAGGCCCTTTAGCATGGCCTGCAGGGAAGAGTTGCGGTAAAAAATGCCCCTTGCCCGCCTTGCCATTGCCTTGCGGGTGAATTCCTCGTCCACATCCGCATTGAAAAGAGCTATGAAAAACAAGGACTTGCTTTCACGGTCAGCCTTTTGTGCCTTCTCCCAAAGGGAGTCGGGGCTGGCGTCCATGCAGTCAAAGAGGATGAGATGAATCTGGCCTGCGCTCTGCTCTGTTTCCAGGGGCAGATCAAAATCCGGCCGGACATGGCAGCAGAGCTTGAGCTGCTCTTCCAGGTAAAGGGCCAGAAGCTCATTCTGCAATTTGTTGGATCCCACAATGTGCACCAGCGTTTCCGCAGTATAGGCAGGTTCCCCTTTTTTTCTGGCCGGGCACATAAAAAGCCTCCTTTCAAAAAGGCCGGGTCAATCTTTTATTGTAAGGGCCGACTGCAAAAACTAAAAAAAACAACTGAATCCAAAGCTGTAATTTTAGGCCATCTTTGGGTTTCAAATCAGTCTGCTGCTGTTTTTTCTGCGGCTTTTGCAATTGCCTGAAATTGTACAATCGGATTTGAGTTTTTGCAAATACCGCACAGGCGGCGCAATCAGGCTGCCGGGTCGGCCAAGCCTGCCCCGGCAAAGCCCCTGCTGCGAAGGATGCAGGAATCGCAGTGGCCGCAGGCCTTGCCGCCGGGCAGGGGATCATAGCATGAATGGGTCAGGGAGTAATCCACACCCAAGCCAAGACCAAGCCTTATTATCTGGGCCTTGGTAAGGTGCATGAGGGGGGCATGGATTTTCATGCTGCCTTTCCCTTCCACACAGGCCCTGGTGGCAAGGTTGGCGGTCTGCTCAAAGGAGCGCACAAATTCCGGGCGGCAGTCCGGGTACCCGGAATAGTCCAGAGCATTTACGCCAATGAAAATATCAAAGGATTCAAGTACCTCTGCCCAGGCCAGGGCGCAGGATAAAAACACGGTGTTTCTGGCCGGAACATAGGTTATGGGGATGCCGTGTGAAAGCTCGTCAATCGGCCTGTCCTTGGGAACCGCCAGGTTGCCGGTAAGGGCCGAGCCGCCTATGGGCCGCATATCCAGACTAAGCACCTTATGTTGCTTTGCGCCCAAAGCCTTTGCCACCCTGCTGGCCGCATCAAGCTCCACCTGATGGCGCTGGCCGTAGAAAAAGCTCAAGGCAAAGGCGTCAAAACCCTCATCTATGGCCACAGCCAGGGCTGTTGCGGAATCAAGGCCGCCGGAAAGCAGGACCACGGCTTTGGGATTCATGGCTCACACCCCCCTGGCATCAGGGTCAAAGATGATTTTATGCAGTTGCAGGCCCAAGCGGGCAGTGCTTTTGTCTGCCAGCATCCAGGCAGCCAGCTCCGAGGGCTTCAGCCGACCCAAAACAGGTGAAAAATGCACGGCCCTGTTTTGAAAAAACTCTTCAAAAGGCCCCTGCATAAGGGCTTTTGCAAATTCATAATCCCTGCGGGAAGCCAGCACGAACTTCACCTCGTCCCAGGGGGCCAGAGATTGAAGATTTTCATAGCGATTGTGTTTTTCCTGGCCGGAATCCGGGCATTTCATATCAACAATCTTAATGCATTTGGCGGGCAGGAGGCCTATGTCAAGACTGCCGTTTGTTTCCACCAGAACAGTTTTACCCCTGTCAGCCAAGGCCTGGGCAAGAAGAGGGGTCTGCTCCTGCAAAAGGGGTTCTCCGCCGGTTATCTCCACAAGGGGGCAGTCAAACTTCTCTGCGGCCTCAACAATCTGCCCCACGCTCATGGGGATGGCGTTTTCCTTTGAGGCATAGGCAGTATCGCACCAAGAGCAGGCAAGGTTGCAGCCCGCAAGGCGCACAAAGGCGCAGGGCCTGCCTGCAAAGCTGGATTCACCCTGAATGCTGTAAAAAATTTCGCACACAAGAAGGGCCAACTCATTCCTCCCAGTAGAAGGCCCCTGCACCCGGGGTTTCGGAAACCTTCACCTTGGATATGGAAAGGCCGGGCTTTGCAAGCCTTTTTTGCAGCTCTTTGTAGAGGTATCTGGCAATGATTTCAGAGGTGGGATTTTGGTTTGCAAAGGCTTCAATTTCATTAAGATTCTGGTGATCAAGGGCGGAAAGAACCTGGGCCACGGTCTTTTTTATGTCCCGAAAATCAATGCCGATGCCTATTTCATCAAGCTGGCGGCAGGCCACAAAAACTTCCACCATCCAGTTGTGGCCGTGCATACGGGCGCAGTCACCAGGGTAGCCGCACAGGGAATGGGCAGCAGAAAAATGGGTTTTTACATATACTTCAAATACTTCTCCCACGGCTTTTCTCCCCAGAGTTTTCTTTTCTTAATGGAAACCTGTCCACAGGCAGCATCGGTTTCCCGTGAGCCTGTTCTTTTATCAAGCAATACCCGAACCCGGCACAGCTCGTCAATGCTGTTTGGCGGCCGTAAAACCCAAAACAAAAAGGAAGGGCCAATAAAAAGGGCCGACGGAAAACCCGCCAGCCCTTTGAATACAAACTTGGGC
>JASEHB010000386.1 GCA_030018745.1 Desulfatibacillaceae bacterium
ATAAATTGGTATCTTGACTTGGGAATGAAAAAAGAAAACTTGAGAGCGGTTGAGGTTCCAGAGAAAGAAAGAGCTCATTATGCCAAAAGACAGGCAGATATTGAATATCAATTTTTCTGCCCAAAACCTTTTCCAGCACCTGGGCATAGCGCCCGTAGGAAACAAGCTCCGGCCCGGCCAGATTATAGGCCCTGCTGGGGCGGGTTTTGCTGTTTATGCAGGCAAAAACAGCCTCTGCAACATCCTCAACAAAAATAAAGGAGAAAAGGGGCAGGTCTTTTGCCGGAAGCACCAGGGGCCGTCCGCCCAAAACGGTTTCAAAAAACCAGGACTCGCGGGGCGCATAATTGTAGGGGCCAAAAACAATGGTGGGGCGAAGGATGGTTACAGGGACGCCGTGGCGCATTCCCCAGGCGCTGGCCGCATATTCTGCAAGCCACTTGTTAAAGCCATAATCCGCAGCCGGGCCAAGCTCCGGCTGTGGGCCGGAGAGCTTTCGGGCATCCTCAATAACAGGAAGCTCTTTGGTGGGAGCATAAACAGAGCAGGAACTTATCTGGATGTAATGACCGGCCCTTTCAGGGCCAAGGGCTTCCAGCAGGGGATTTACATCATCTTTGGAATAGGCGCAAAAGTCCACCACTGCATCAAAACAAAGGGGGGCAAGGGCCTCTGCCAGACGCGAAGTGTCGCGCCTGTCGCAGGGAATCTCGTGGATGGCGGGCCGGTTAAAGGGCCGTGTTCCCCGGTTGAGCACGAAAACCTTGATGCCGCGCCGCTCCAGTAGCTCCACAAAAACCCGGCCCACAAAATAGCTGCCGCCAACTGCAAGTATGGCCCGGTCCACAATACTCTCAAAAAAATGCCCGGGCAAAGGCCGCCTGTAAAAAAGCCCCGGCCCGGGCATCTTATATTTTGGAGACTGGCAAAATTGCCTGCCGGTCTGTTTAGAACAGGGTGTCCATTATGGACAGGTAGTATTCGGCCTTTATCTTGGCAAGCTGGTTAAGGGCCTGTCCGCCTTCCAGCAATGAGGAGTCAGCCTCCAGCACGCCGTTTAACAGGGCCTCGAACTTATCCATGTCATCAATGTAGGTCATCAGATAACGGGCCTCGAAAACATCCACCAGCAAAAACTTGCCGCCTGTGACTGCACGGGCTTCATCAAACATGGCTGCCGAGGATTCCGGGCCGCCGCCAAGACCCAAAAATGCGGGCATAAGCGCGTAATAGGCGCCCAAAAAGGCCTTGCTCACGCCAAAGAAATATTCGCCGTCAAGCTCCTTGGAGCGGTTGACCATTGCCACTGCATCGGGCAGGCCCATAAGCGCCATGGGGTCGTCCATCTGGTGGATGATGAGAAGTCCGGTGGACATTCCACCCCAGGTGAGAGCAGGCACAAAGCGCTTGTCGAGAATATTCACAATGTCTGGCAGTTTTTCGCCGGCATTGTAGGCCTTGCGGAAATTCGGGTCTGTCAAAAGAGCGCGTATGCCGTAGCTCTGGCCTATGGCGTAAAGCTCCTTTGCGTAAGCAGCGTCATCATCTTCCACCATTATGCCGTATGAGGTGTGCAAAAAGCAGGCTATCTCATAAAGCTCGCGGCTTTTGCCCATTTCAGCCGTTGCGGTGATAAGGGTGATATGGCCGGGCATGGCCTCCTTGAGCAGCTTGGCGCTGGGCGAGTCCAGCAGGATGTCCATCAGGTCATAGACAATAGGCCCGCCAAAAGGCCCTATGGCTGCCTGTTTCATCATGCCCGCGCAACCTGCCGTTCCAATAAGGGCAACAGCCAGCAATACGGAAAAACCCAGCCTGAACGCCTTGGAATGTGTCTTGCTCATACGGATTTCCTTTCTCCTTGTTTACGGTTTTTGGGGTTATGCCCCAAACCATTATCAGTTCTGCCAAACCTTGTTTTTCCCATTTAAATTATCAGCAGTTCGGGCCTCTTTCCAAGAACATCAATAAGGAAAAGGCTCAACTGGGGTATGTAGCTTATCAAAATAAGCGCCACCAGCAGTGCAAACAGGAACGGCAGCACCACACGGTATAGACGCATGACCGATATGTCAAACCTCAAGCTGGCGATAAACAGGTTTATGCCCACAGGCGGCGTGACATAGCCAAGCTCCAGGTTGGCCAGGAAGATAACCCCAAGATGTATGGGATCAACCCCAAATCCGATTGCCACAGGAGCGATCAGAGGAACTACTACCACAATTGCTGAAAAGATGTCCATAACGCAACCGACAATTAACAGGAAAATGTTAAGCGCGATGAGGAATGTGTATTTGCTTTCAAAAATGCGCTCAACGGTTTCCAGAATTGTCTGGGGAACATCCTGGTCAACCAGAAAGTTGGTAAAGCCAAGAGCCGTGCCAAGCACCACCAGCAGGGCGCCAACGGTTATCATGGAATCAACGGAGATTTTCATCAGATGCTTCAAGGAAATTTCCCGGTAAATGAGGCATTCTGAAATGATAACATAGGTGGCTGCTGCCGAAGCGGCCTCGCTGACGGTGATGAAGCCGCCGTAAATTCCGCCCACCACCATGAAGGGAAGCGGAATTTCCCATTTGGCTTCCCATATTGCACCGGCCAGCTCCTTGAAATGAAAATCCTGGGTATCTATGTTGCGGCGCACGCCGTGGATAACACCAAGGGTGCTTAAAAAAGTCACAATGAGAAGGCCTGGCACCAGACAGGCGATGAAAAGCTGGGTGATGTCAACCCTTGCTATCATGCCGTAGATGATGATGGGCAGACTTGGCACAAAAAGCACGCCGCTGCTGCCAGAAGCTGTTATGAGGCCTAAAGAGAAGTCCTTGTTGTAGCCGTCCTTAATGAGGGCGGGCAGGAGTATGCCGCCGCAGGCGATGATGGTTATGCCCGAAGCGCCTGTCATGGCCGTGAAAATGGAGCTGACCACAACCGTGACAACCGCAAGGCCGCCGGGCATCCAGCCAAGCATGGCGTTGGAAAGGCGGATTATGCGGCCGGATGCCTTGCTTTCTGCAAGAATATAGCCTGCAAAAATGAAAAGAGGTATGGCGATTATGCCCGGAGCATTGGCAAGCCGCCCCATCTCAATGATGATTGCCGCAATGCTCTCGTGAGCCACCAGGGCAAAAAGGACCACCGCGCCTCCGCCGATAATGGTGAAAAGCGGAGATCCAACAGCGATTGCTACAATAAAAAGAACTATAAATGCGATTGTTATTGTGGTTGCCATATCGTCATCTCACCTTTTGAGCAAAAAATCTTCCTGAAATTGAAAACGCCTGTTAGCGTTCCCCCCGTCAAAGAGCGACAAGCCTTATGGCTCAATGCTTCTTCGATGTGTGCCAAGGAAAATGCGCCTTATGTTTATGAGACAACGAAGTGCCATGATAAAAAAGAAGTAGGGAATGCACAGGCGGAAAAACCAGTCCGGCAGGCCCAAGG
>JASEHB010000387.1 GCA_030018745.1 Desulfatibacillaceae bacterium
AAGAATAAGGGGGCTTTTCATGGGGGCAAATCACAATCCGTATTCCGCCCGCTCAATAAGCTCAAGCTGGGCCTGCTCGTCAAGCTGGGTAAAATAGGCGCAGTAGCCGGAAATCCTCACCAGCAGTGTGCGGTAGTTTTCCGGGTGGGCCATTGCATCGCGCATCATATCCGTGGAAACAACATTCATCTGCATCTGCATTCCCCCCAGGGTGAAAAATGTTTTGACATAGGGCAGAATGCTGTCAACCACCTGCTCGTGGTTTTCGCGGGGGCCTGGCGCCACCTTTACATTGAAAGCAATGTTGTTGTCGAGGTTGGCCGGGTCAAGCATGGCCACATCCTTAAGATTATCAAGCAGATTTTTGGAGGCGTTTGGTTCCGGCGTAAGGCCCGGAGTGAAGGGCTTGCCCGCAAGCCGCCCGGATGGAAGCGCGCCCGAAAGCCTGCCGTATGCCGCATGGCTGGACATGGACCAGAAGCCTGTGTGGTGGGTGCCGCCCCGATAGTTCTTGTGCGCGGAAAACGCCTTGTGGGTGAGCCTTGCAATGCGGTCTGCCATCTGCACGGCCTGATTGTCCCCGGACCCGAAAAAAGGCACTTTTGACACAATTCTGCTGCGCAGGACCTCATGTCCGTCAAAGTTTTCGTCAATGGCCTTTTTAAGCTGTTTAAGGCTCACCGCCTTGTCGTCAAAAACCAGCTTTTTAATTGCCATCATGGAGTCGGTAACATCTGCAAGCCCTATGCAGGTGGCCCCTGTGGAGTTTATTTTTGCCCCGCCGTTGACGACTGTTCTGCCGTTTTTTATGCAGCCCCGTGTGAATACGCTCATAAGGTTGGATGGCCGGTAAAGCTGGTAGATTTTGCCGCACGCGTTATTGTACTGAACGCTGTTTTCAATGAGAAAGCGGTACTGGGCTTCAAAGGCGCCAAAAAAATCATCGAAGCTTTTAAAGCCGCCCTGTTCGATTGAGCCTGTTTCCGGGCCGAGATCCCAGCCCATTAACGGATGATGCCCGTTGTTAAGGGCCATTTCCAGAGCTGCCACAATGTTTAAATTGATGGCCGAGGTGGCCCCGCAATGCCTGCCGCTCATGGTGGGTTCAACACAGCCTGTGGCAGACCAGTCCCGAATGTCGGCAATATCGTAGCTGTTTTGAGAAAGGGCCTCAATCATGGCCGTGTCATTGTGCAGGGCAGGGGTTGCGCCTGTGATATAGTTTACATCCACGCAGCGCCTTAAATATTCGCCAGAATTTTTCTCCTTGTGATACCTGGCGTTAACATTGGGGTCGGTCAGGCCAAGCAGTTCCGTCACCTTTAAAAGGATGTAGGTCATGTCATTGACTGCATCCTCGCCTGCCGGGGTAACGCCTCCAAGGGTTATGGTCTGGTTGGGCGGGCTTCCGCCAAAGAGAATGTTGGCAATATCCGGGTTCAGGGTTACATGGTCTGCGGTTTTTAAAAAAAGGCAGCCCATAAGCTCCACGGCCTGCTTCACATATTCGCGCCGCGCCTTTTGGGTTTTTGCCTTTTTCATGTCCGCTTCAAAAAATGGCTGGCAGAGCTGGTCAAGGCGGCCATATCCCGTGCCGTCATTGCTGTTTTCCATGTTAAGGGCGATTTTTAAAATCCAGATGGCCTGCACAGCCTCAAAAAGGTTCCTTGGGGGGCGGGCCGGTACACGGCCAAGTGCGCGTGCCATTTTGAGAAGCTCTTTTTTGCGGGATGGACTCTTTGTTTCATCCGCCAGGGAAGTTGCGTGGGCCGCAAGGTTTCTTGCATAGGCGTTCACGGCTTCCAGGCTTATTATCATGGCATGAAGGGTGTTTTTCTTCTGGGTATCAGCAGCAGGGTCTGCGGCAAGCTCCTTTTCAATGTTTTCAATAATCCCGCGGGTGCCTTGGTTTAACAGGGTTTCCCAGTCTGGGATGGTTTCGCTCATGCCAATGGACTTCCACACAAAATAGGCTGCAAGGTGCTCGTCAATGCAAAGCGAGAGCGGCTCGCCGTATGCCCGGCGCACCCATTCGCGGATGTTGCGCTCCGCCCAGTAGGGATAAATCTCATGGTGCAGAACCCTTATGGTCTGGTCATCAACCTCATAGGGAACAAGCTCTCTTGTTCTGCACGAAAAAAGCTCGCCCCAGATGGTGTGGCCGGCCGCATCGGGATATACCAGGGGTGTTATGAAGGAAGTTCCGCTTGTTCCTGCAAATATATCCTCATCCCATATTATGGGGCGGCGGTTTTCCATAAGATGCCTAAAGGCATAAGCCTGCCGGAGTTCGGCAATCCAGGGCCTGCCGGAATTGTCGCTCTCAAAGCCGTGCGCCCTGTGCCAGTCGGTTAAAAGCTTTGGCCGCTCGTGGCAGATTTTGGGCCGCGTGTCATGCAGCTTTTTCCGCCATGCGGCAAGCCTGGGGAAATCTTCCAGGCCCCATTGAGGCAGAAAAGGGTCTTCAAGATATTTCACGCCCTTGTCAATTTTACGGCAGGAAATGCGCTGCCTTCTTCTGGCCGCGCGCTCGTTTTTAAGGGCCTGGTCAAAGGTTTTTGCATTTTCATGCAGCTTGCCCCGTTTTTCCTCAATGCGCTTTTTTACTGTTTTTTGCTGGTTTGACTGTAAAAGCAGGCTCAAATAAAAATTGAAAAGGCTTGCGTATGCCAGGTTGCCCCTTGTGTTCATGCTGCTTTGGGCCAGCATGGCAATAACCTCATCAGGCGTGGCGGAAAGCATTTTTAAAATGTGGCCTGGAGTGCGGAAAACAAGGGTTGTGTCCGGGCGGCCCTTTATGCCCCGCAAAACGCTTACCCTGCCATTTTTAAAAACAAGGGTATAGCTTACTGCAAAATCCCGCGAGCAGATACCCATTGAAAAGTTTATCCACCCGTCTGCGCCTTTGAGCAATTTATTCAATGACGGCCGCAGGGTGAAGCTTGCTGCAAAGGCTGCAAGCAGTCCGTAGGTAATTGCGCTGATGCCAATGGCACGGGGAGTTTTTGCCGGGGCATGGCGCAGGTAGCCAAGACCCTTTGGCGAAAGGGCAGGGGCCTGGGTGGAAAACTCCGTCTGCAAATCATCCCCTGTAAGGCAGGGACCCCAGTTGATGCCTTCATTGCCTTGGAACATGGAACCCCCTTTTTTAAAAATGCGGGTTAGTTTGCGTCTGCGATTTTTGCTGTTATCTCTTTGATCACGGCCTTTAGGGTGCCTGCCGGATCGCTTGATATTTCGGGCAGCAGGCCGCTGTTATACAGGGAGATGATTCCATGCAGCTCGCTTAAAAACTTTATGACGAAAAATTGTGTTTTTAATGGATTTTCAAGGCCTTTTGTCTTGAGAAAGTCCTCCATTATTCCATTGGCAAGCACCAGCACCTCAAAACTGCTCAAGTATTCCTCATAGGCCTTTGCCTCAAGGGGGGTGCCCTT
>JASEHB010000388.1 GCA_030018745.1 Desulfatibacillaceae bacterium
TTTGGCTGCGTTTCAAAAGACGATTGTGTACCCCAGGTTTTTTATGGCACAGACTACCACTCGCATCTTGGAACGCGCAGGGGCGGCATGGCGGTTATGGGAAACGGGGACTGCCAGCGCTCCATACACAACATTGAAAACGATTATTTCCGCTCAAAGTTCGAGGCGGATTTAAACAAGTTCCAGGGCAACAAGGGCATAGGCGTCATTTCCGATACTGATCCCCAACCCCTTGTAATAGGCTCTCACCTTGGCACCTTTGCCATTGTTACCGTGGGCCGCATCAACAACATAGAGCAGCTTACCCGCAAGGCCCTTTATAAGCGCCAGTTTTTTACGGAAACGCGCTGCATGGCCACAAACCCAACAGAGCTTACAGCCATGCTCATCTGCCAGGAGGCCAGCTTTGAGGAAGGCATCCGCAGAGTGCAGGAAAGCATCGAAGGCTCTTGCTCCCTTCTTCTGCTCACCGAAGATGGAATATGGGCCGCGCGCGACAGGCTGGGCCGCACCCCCCTGGTTGTGGGCAAGGGCGAAAATTCCTATGCAGTGGCATCGGAAGACTGCTCCTTTCCGAACCTGGGCTTTACAACCGAGCATTTTCTTGGCCCAGGCGAGGCTGTTTTCATTTCAGCGGAAGGCTTTGAAACCCGTCTGCCCGCCAGAAAAGATATGCAGGTCTGCTCATTCTTGTGGATTTACTACGGCTACCCCGCCTCCACCTATGAAAAAATCAATGTGGAGGCCGTGCGCTACCGCTGCGGCGCAGCCCTTGCAGCCAGGGATCATCATGCCCTGGATCTGGTGGCGGGCATTCCTGATTCCGGAGTAGGCCATGCCATTGGCTATGCCAACCAAAAAAAGATTCCCTACAAAAGGCCCTTTGTGAAATACACTCCCACCTGGCCCCGCTCCTTCATGCCCCAAAACCAGAAGGTAAGGGATCTGGTGGCCAGGATGAAGCTCATACCTGTCAGCGATATAATCAGTGGTCAGCGCATCCTTTTCTGCGAGGACTCCATAGTCCGGGGGACCCAGCTTGCAGGCACCATTCAGGGCGTTTTTCAGGCAGGCGCAAAAGAGGTGCATATGCGCACGGCCTGCCCGCCGCTGCTCTATCCATGCGACTTTCTAAATTTCTCCATGTCCAAGTCATCCATTGCTTTGGCTGGCCGCCGGGCGATTATGGCCCTTGAAGGCAATCTGGACAGGGTTGGGGAATATGCAGACCCGGATTCAGATCAGCACAAGGCCGCGGTGGAGTGGATTCGTGATCAACTGGGGCTTACCAGCCTTTCCTTTCAGCGCATTGATGACATGGTCAATGCAATCGGAATAGAAAAAAGAAAGCTTTGCACACATTGCTGGGATGCATCAAGCTGGTTTTAGAAAAATCAGACGCTTTAAACGATTATTCTGCAAAAACATTTCAAGGAGAGAAAAATGCCCAAAAGAGATGACCTGCACAAAATTCTCATCATCGGGTCCGGCCCAATTGTCATAGGCCAGGCCTGCGAGTTCGACTATTCCGGCACCCAGGCCTGCAAAGCCCTGCGCCGCCTTGGCTATTCCATTGTGCTGGTCAACTCCAATCCCGCCACAATCATGACGGATCCGGGCATTGCAGACGCCACTTACATTGAACCTCTCACAGTTGAAAGCCTTGAGCGAATAATAGCAAAGGAAAAGCCAGATGCCATTTTGCCCAACCTGGGCGGCCAGACAGGCTTAAACCTCTCGGCAGAGCTTTCCCGCAAAGGCATTCTGGAAAAATACGGCGTGCAGATAATCGGCGTGCAGGAGGATGCCATAAAGAGGGGCGAGGACAGGGAGGCATTCAAACAGACAATGGACAGCCTGGGTATAGAAATGCCCAAGAGCAAAATCGCCACAAGCGTTGAGCAGGCTGTTGCCATTGCCCAGGAGCTTGGCTTCCCCGTAGTTGTGCGGCCTGCCTACACTATGGGCGGCACTGGCGGAGGCATGGTTTTCAATGTGGAGGAGCTTGAAACCATTGCCTCGCGGGGCATTGCCGCAAGCATGGTCAATCAGGTGCTGATTGAAGAATCCGTGCTGGGCTGGGAGGAGCTTGAGCTTGAGGTGGTTAGGGACGCCAAGAACCAGCTCATCACCGTTTGCTTTATTGAAAATGTGGATGCAATGGGCGTTCACACGGGCGACTCCTTTTGCACGGCGCCCATGCTCACCATTAGCGAGGACCTGCAAAAAAGGCTTCAGGATTATTCATACGCCATTGTTTCGGCCATTGGCGTGATTGGCGGAACCAACATCCAGTTTGCCCACGACCCAAAAACAGGCCGGGTTACGGTCATTGAAATAAATCCCCGCACTTCCCGCTCGTCCGCCCTGGCATCCAAGGCCACGGGCTTTCCCATTGCCTACATCTCAAGCCTTCTGGCAGCAGGCCTCACCCTGGATGAAATTCCCTATTGGCGGGATGGAACCCTGGAAAAGTACACCCCGTCAGGGGATTATGTTGTGGTGAAGTTCCCCAGGTGGGGCTTTGAGAAATTCCCTGGAGCCATTGATCAGCTTGGAACCCAGATGCGGGCCGTGGGCGAGGTCATGTCCATTGGCAAGAATTACAAGGAGGCTCTGCAAAAAGCCATCCGCTCTCTGGAAACAGGCCGCTACGGGCTTGGCTTTGCAGCGGATTTCAGTTCCAAAAGCAAGGAGGAGCTTTTGGACAAACTTTCTGTTGCCACTTCCGAGCGCCAGTTCATCATTTACGAGGCCTTGCGGAAAGGCGCAACCCTTGACGAGCTTTTTGCCAAAACCCACATCAAGCACTGGTTTTTGGAGCAGACCAAAGAACTTGTGGAGCTTGAGGAGAAAATCCTCTCCTTTGCAGGCAAAACCCTGCCCGATGATTTGCTGATAAAGGCCAAGAAGGACGGCTTTTCCGACAAATACCTGGCCATGCTGCTAAAGGCTGATGAAACAGCCCTGCGCCGCCAGCGCCTTGCTCTGGGCCTTGCCGAGGCCTGGGATGCGGTTCCTGTTTCCGGGGTTGAGGATGCAGCCTATTACTACTCAACCTACAACGCACAAGATAAGGTAACGGCTGGCAAAGGTCGCAAGATAATGGTTCTTGGCGGCGGGCCAAACCGCATAGGCCAGGGCATAGAGTTTGACTACTGCTGCGTTCACGCGGTTCTTTCAATGAAGGAGCAAGGCTATTCATCCATAATGGTCAACTGCAATCCAGAAACCGTTTCAACGGATTACGACACATCCGACCGGCTCTATTTTGAGCCTTTGGTGGTGGAGGATGTGCTTGCCATTTATGAAAAGGAAAAGCCCGAAGGCGTGGTGGTTCAGTTTGGCGGCCAGACGCCTTTAAACATTGCCCAGGAGCTTGAGGCCTGCGGGGTGAAGATTCTCGGCACCCCGCCAAGTGCAATAG
>JASEHB010000389.1 GCA_030018745.1 Desulfatibacillaceae bacterium
GCGCATATCCGCGAGGACACGGGGTGCAGCATTGTTGCGGTTCAAAGGGGTGGCAAAATGATAGTCAACCCGGCTCCTTCGCTTGTTCTGCAAAAGGCCGATGAGATAATCCTTATCGGCTCGGTGAAGGCGGAGAAGGCTTTTTTGAAAAAGTATCCGGCAGATGCCAGGAAAGATAATGGCGCCCAATAAATCGGCATCAGCCAAAAGGCATTTTCCCCGGTCATTTATCGCCTAAATAGCGCCAGAAAAATACTGTAACGGAGCTTTGTCCCTTTACAAGATATTTATTTTGGTGCAATTATGGCACCCGAAATATAGCGGGATTAAGAGGGGATTGGATGGCTTTTTGTTGCGAATCTGTTTGAAGTCTTGCTTACTTTAACACATTATCGGAGGGGGTATGGGGCGTTTAAAAAAGACAGTCTGCTTTGCTGCAATTGCCGTAATGGCTTTATTTGTGGCCACGGCCACAGGAGCTTTGGCCCAAGAGGGCTCCTATGAGTTAAGAATGAGCAACCGGACGGATGTGTACTGGTATGGGGTTAGCGGCCCGGGCAAGGACAAAAGCTTTTATGATCCTGGCTGGCACATTCTTCAGGAAAACGATTTGATGGTTGCCAACACCTTTGGGGTGGGATGGGACTCGCGCTTCAATCTTACCGTCCGCGGAACCGACACGGACCAGTTCGATCAAGAGCGCCTTTCCATCCAGCGGATGGACTGGCGTCTTAAGAAAGACAAGGTCACGGGTTATTTGGGAGACTATTTTGCAAACTTGAGCTCCTATACCATGAGCAGGGGTATCAAGGGCGCGGCTTTCCGCATTGATTTTGCTGATGAGCAGAACTACTTCACCGGCGCGTGGGGAAGTTTTCATGGCCCCTGGGCGCACATCTACCGCAGCCGGGACGATGAACCCATGGATCGCTACGGCGGAGGCCTGCGCTATCAGTTTGCCCGCGATGCATGGACTCTTGGCGCAAATGTTGTGAAGGTGGAGGACCGCAAGAACGATTCCAACCGCAGCATCTATGAAGATGCTTATGAGCAGTGGGTTGGCGCCTTTGATTGGGAGTATCGCTCGGATGCAGTTGTGTTGAGAGGCGAGCACGCTTATGCGGACACGGATCAAAGCCCCATGAACCAGGCAACGGACAACCTTCACGGAAACGCCAACAAGGTTGAGCTGATGGCAAGCCTTGGCATTCTGCGCGCCAATGCCCGCTATGAGCGGGTATCTCCGGAATTTGTTTCCGTGGCTGGTGGTGCAACCCCTGACCGCACCCGCACATACACCCGGCTTGATTTGAACCTCACAAGAAATGTGCGTCTGTTTGGCGTATTCAACTTCAACGCCAACAACATAGAAAATGATATGCCCGTTACCACCCGCGACACCACCGGAGAGGCAGGCGTTCGTTTAAGCCGCCTTTTTGGCCGTCCGGGCCTCACCAGCACTGTTTCACTGCGCCGCAAATGGCTTGATACAACAGATGACTCGCGGGACATGACCTCCGATCGCATCAAGTTCTCCCTGGCAGACCGCCTTTGGAGAGTGGTGAGGGTCCAGGGCCAATTTGAAACCATCATTGACGATCACGACAACAGGCCTGAAAAGTCCAGAAACTACTTCTACGACTTCCAGGTTTCATCACGCCACCGCCTGGCGGATCAAAACTGGGAGCTTTCCCCAAGCTTCTTTGTGGGAATTCAGGAGCGGGATAACCTTACCACCAATGGCCGCGACATATCCGAAACTTTCCGGGGCCAGTTTGCCGCCGATTACAAGAGGTTCCTGCGCACAGGTTTTGATATTGAGCGCAGCTTGAACTTCTTTGACCAGAACACTGGAGTGGACTCCACCCGCGACCGGCAGGTTATTTTCTGCGAAGTGATGCCCGAATGGCTGTCCGGCGGGCGTATGCGTGCTGAAGCATCAAACAATGATTACAATTTTGATGACGCCACGCTTGGCTTCAACGAAAAAGTCGTCAAGTTCACAATTCATTTCGACCTTGACAAGCAAGGTTAAAAGGAGGCTGCGGAATGCGGAATTTTTCAACAAAAACAGTTGCCTTTATGGTCTTCTTCTGCATGGCCTTTGCATTTCTGGCCTTTGCATCTTCCGGAGCCTATGCAGCATGGTGGCGTTTTGGCAAGTCTGATGATGTGCCTGAAATTGCAGACCTGCGGTTTAATGCTGTTGATGCTCGCAATGTGGAAACCCACCTTATTTTGGGCCGGGACGATCTGGACCAGGGCCGGGTCATTGTGCGCGGGCGGGCCACCCTGTATTCGGGAACCATAGGCAGGGTGGACATATCCCTTGATGGCGGCCAGACATGGCAGCGGGCCACCCTGGGTGACAGAGGAATGTTCACATTTGAATTCACCCCGGAGATGGAGCGCACCTACCAGTTTGCAGCAAGGGTTCTGACCACTGCGGGAAAGTCCAGCGATCTTGCGGATTATGCCTTTGAGTTCACTATTTCAAACCTCACAAACACGGATGCTGTGCGGGCAGCCTTCATGGAGCTTATTGCCATTTACATGAACAAGGATGCAATGGGATTCATGAACCGCGTCTCCCCCAACTATTACGGGGACCGCTCCGGTCTGACGGATGCAATCCGGGACGACTTCAGGGCCTTGGACAATATCCGCATTCAGGTCAACATCACAAGGATTGTGGGCTTTGACGGCCGCTTCCAGGTTTATTTCACCTTCAACCGTTCGGCAATTTCCGCACGCACGGGCAAGCCTCTTGGCCCGGACCAGCTTGCTTCCACCGCAGAGTTCAGCAGGGATGGTGAAAGTTATATGCTCTACGGCCTTGGCCAGCCGCTCATTTTCGGTCTGTCCAACCCCGATGCCGTGGCATCTTCGCCCTTTGTTACTCTGGAGTCCGTGGGCAAGCCATCTATCATAATCACCCGTGACGGCGAGGCCAAGGAAGAGGTGCTGGGCCAGACAGGCGGCCAGTCCAGCGTTGTGGAAGGCACGGCCACGCTTACATCCCAGGGCTGGGAGCAGAACCAGGGCTTTGTGTTCCAGGATGAAGCTGTGGTGGACTGCAACGCCAACCCGGATTTCTGCATTCAGGAAGGCCAGTTCATGCAGCTTGGCCCCGGCGTCCAGGTCAGGGACCTTGGCGCACGCAACATTGACGACATTACCCAGGTGCCTGACACCGGATACAGCGGACAGGCAATTGACGCCCAGACGGGCCGGGTTTATGCCTTCAAGCTTTTCAACGGGCATTATGCCCTTATAGTTTTCACCGAGCTTGGAACACCAATGGGCACGGGCGGCGGATACGGCCACCAGATGCGCTCGGTTTTCCGTTACAAGTATCAGACATCAAAGGGCAGCCGCAGCTTCTAAAAGAGCGGCAGCCTTAATCTGAATGCGTTT
>JASEHB010000390.1 GCA_030018745.1 Desulfatibacillaceae bacterium
CCCTCCTTCGCAATATTTTATTTGCCCTTAATTTTCAGTCCTCATCCAGTTCGTTTTTGAGCTTGCGGGTCATCAGGTTGGCCAGCGCCCTGGCCGGGTTGAGGTCTTCGTAGAGGATGCGGTAGGTTTCGGCCACAATGGGCATATCCACAGCAGCCTGTCGGGAGAGGTTGTAAACAGACTTGGCGTTTCTCACCCCTTCGGCCACCATTTTCATATCTGCAAGAATATCGGCAAGTTTTTGGCCCTGGCCCATTTTAAGGCCCACTGTGAAGTTGCGGGACTGGGCTGTGGTGCAGGTGAGAAGAAGATCCCCCACGCCTGCAAGGCCGGTGAAGGTGCGGGGGTTGGCTCCAAGGGCTTTTCCCAAGCGCCGGATTTCGGTAAGCCCTCTTGTTATCATGGCTGCCCTGGCGTTGGCGCCAAGGTTCAAGCCATCGCAGATGCCTGCGGCAATGGCCATGACATTTTTCACGGCCCCTGCCACTTCCACGCCAATCACATCGTCATTGGTATAGACCCGAAAGGTTGGGGCATGGAAAACCTGCTGCACAAGGCCGGAGACCTCCCGGCTGGCGGCAGCCACGGCTACAACCGTTGGAAGCCCGCGGGCAACTTCCCCGGCAAAGCTTGGCCCTGAAAGCACGCACACATTTTTGGGATCAATGCTTGTGAGCTTTTCCCGCAGGATGGCTGTCATGGTGACCCTTGTGCCAACCTCAATGCCCTTGGTGCAGGAAACCACAATGGCGTTTTGGCTGATGAAGGGAGCCATTTTTTCGGCTGTTTCGCGCACCCACTGGCTTGGCACGACAGAAAGCACAAGAGGCTTGCCCGAAAGGGCCTCTTCAAGGCTGTTTGTGGGAAAAATGTTTTGGGAAAGGGTTATGCCTTTTAAGAAAACGGGGTTTTCCCTCTGCTTTGCAACAGCCTGGGCCACTTCTGGCTCCAGCGCCCACAAATGCACAGGAAAACCCTTGCCTGCAAGCATCTGGGCAAGGGCTGTTCCCCAGCTTCCGGCCCCTATTACGGCAATGGGAGTGCTGGTATCCTGTGGGTTCATAAAGGATTAATCCTCCTTGTCTGCGAGCCGGGCAGCGCCGATGAGCCTTTCTTCGGACTGCATTCCCATAAGCTTTACGCCCATTGTGTTGCGGCCGATAAGGGAAATATCCGCCACGGGCATACGGATTATCTTGCCTGCATCGGTCATCAGCATGACATCATCTTCATCGGCCACAACCAGCACAGCCACAACAGGGCCGTTTCTCTCGCCTGTCTTTATGGTAATAACCCCCTGGCCACCGCGCTTTTGCAGGGGGTATTCATCCAGCAGGGTGCGCTTGCCAAAGCCGTTCTGGGTGCAGGTGAGCAGAGTCTTGCCATGCACAAGGACCTCCATGCCAACAATGTGATCCTTTTTGGCAAGGCGCACGCCAATTACGCCCTGGCTCACCCGGCCGGTTGCCCGGACATCGGATTCGTGAAAGCGGATTGACTTGCCGCTGGCCGAGCCTAAAAAGATGTTCTGGGTTCCGTCTGAAATCCTCACGGAAATAAGCTCGTCTCCATCCGCCAGGTTAAGGGCGATGATGCCTGTTGTGCGCGGGTTGGCATAGGCCAGCAGATCCGTCTTTTTAACCAGGCCTTTTTTGGTGGCCATTATGACAAAGTAGCCCGGATCAAATGAGGACACATTGAGCACCGTGGCAACGCTCTCGCCCTCGGAAAGGTTTAGCAGGTTGACAATGGCCTTGCCCCTGGTGGCCCGCCCGGCTGCAGGGATTTCATAGACCTTGCGCCAATAGACCCTGCCCGTGCTGGTGAAAAACAGGAAGGTGTTGTGCGTGGAGGCCACAAAGAGGCGGCAGACAAAGTCCTCGTCTGAAGTTCCTGCGCCCAGCTTGCCTTTTCCGCCCCGGCGCTGGCTCTGGTATTGAGAGAGGGGGGTTCGCTTTATGTAGCCCCTCTGGGTTATGGTGACAACCATGTCCTCTTCAACAATCATGTCTTCAATGGATATTTCGGTTGTTTCAGAGACTATTTCCGTGCGGCGCTCGTCAGCGTATTTTTCTTTTATTTCGAGAAGCTCGGTCCTGATGATTTCAAGCACAAGGTGCTCATTGGCCAGAATTTCCTCATAACGGGCTATGTCCATTATTATCTGGCGATATTCCTCCAGAATCTTGTCGCGCTCAAGGCCGGTTAGCCGCTGCAGGCGCATATCCAAAATGGCCTGGGCCTGGATTTTGGTGAGGTTGAAGCGCTCCTGGAGTCCTTCGCTTGCAAGAGCAGGGGTGGCGGACCTGCGGATGAGGGCGACCACTTCATCCAGGTTGTCCAGGGCTATTTTAAGGCCCTCCAAAATGTGCGCCCGCTCTTTGGCCTTTTTCAGCTCGTACTGGGTGCGGCGGGTTACAATCTGCTTTCTGTGGGAAATAAAGTAAGAGAGCGCATCCTTGATGTTGAGCACCTGGGGCTGCTGGTTGACAATGGCCAGTATGATGACGCCGAATGTGGACTCAAGCTGGGTGTGCTTGTAAAGCTGGTTAACCACCACGCCGCTCATGGCGTCCCTTTTAAGGCCCATTGCAATGCGCATACCCTGGCGGTCGGATTCATCCCGCACAAAGGAAATGCCATCAAGCACCTTGTCCTTCATGAGTTCAGCGATTTTTTCAATCACCCTGGCCTTGTTGACCATGTAGGGCAGCTCGGAAACCACAAGGGTTTCCTTTTCCGTGCGCTTTTCCTTTTCAACCGTTATGCGGGCGCGGATTTTTAAAATGCCTCTGCCCGTGGAATAAGCGTTGCGGATGCCGGTAACGCCGTAAATTATACCGCCTGTGGGAAAATCCGGGCCGGGCATTATGGACAAGATTTCCCGCGGGCCAATTTCAGGGTTGTCAATTATCGCACATAGGGAATCCACTATCTCGCCCAGATTGTGGGGCGGTATATTGGTGGCCATGCCCACAGCAATGCCCGAAGAGCCGTTCACCAGAAGGTTGGGCATACGGGCAGGCAGAACAGAAGGCTCTTCAAGGGACTCATCGTAGTTTTGGATAAAGTCAACGGTTTCCTTGTCCAGGTCTTCAAGCATTTCGTGGGCAAGGCGCTGCATCCTCACTTCCGTGTAACGCATGGCAGCGGGCGGGTCGCCATCAATGGAGCCGAAGTTGCCCTGACCGTCCACCAAGGGGTAGCGCATGGAAAAATCCTGCGCCATGCGCACAACAGTGTCGTAAACAGCCGTGTCTCCGTGGGGGTGGTACTTACCAATCGTGTCGCCCACCACGCGGGCGGATTTCTTGTAGGGCTTGTTAAAATCGTTTTTCAGCTCGCGCATGGCAAAAAGAACTCGCCGGTGCACGGGCTTTAAGCCATCGCGCACATCGGGAATGGCCCGCCCGAT
>JASEHB010000391.1 GCA_030018745.1 Desulfatibacillaceae bacterium
ATGAAAAGCTTGAAGACCAAAAGGTGCGCTGCAACCTCTGCCAGCACCGCTGCCTTGTCGCAAGCGGTAAAAGGGGCATCTGCGGCGTGCGCGAAAACCGGGGCGGAGTTCTGGAAAGCCTTGTCTATGCAAAGCTTGTTGCAAAAAATGTTGACCCCATAGAAAAAAAGCCCCTTTTCCATGTGCTGCCCGGCTCTTTGAGCTATTCCATAGCCACTGTTGGCTGCAATTTTTCCTGCCAATTCTGCCAGAACGCAAACATCGCCCAGCTTCCTAAAGATTTTAACGGCCGCATTGCGGGCGAGCATTTTCCGCCGGAAAAGGTTGTTCAGGAGGCTGTCATCTCCGGCAGCAAAACCATTGCCTACACCTACACCGAGCCGACTGTTTTTTTTGAATACGCCCTGGATACGGCCAAACTTGCCAAGCAAAAGGGCCTGCGAAATGTTTTTGTTACAAACGGCTACGCCACGGCCGAAGCAATTGAGCTTGTGGGGCCTTACCTGGATGCAGCCAATGTGGATTTAAAGGCCTTTAACAAGCCCTTTTACAAGGAAATGGTGGGCGCAAAGCTTGAAAAGGTGCTTGAAACCATAAAATGCCTTTCCCAAGCAGGGGTTTTTCTGGAAATAACAACCCTTCTCATTCCCCAGGCCAATGATGACCCCAAAGAGCTTGCCGAACTGGCCTCCTGGATAGTTGAGAATTTAGGCCCCCAGACCCCCTGGCATGTGAGCCGTTTTCACCCCACCTATAAGCTTATGGATCGCGGCCCCACACCCCTGCAAAGCCTTTTGAATGCCCGGCAAATAGGCAAAGATGCCGACCTTTACCATGTTTACACGGGCAACATACCCGGCCAGGGGGGCGAGGAAACCCTCTGCCACAACTGCGGTGCCCTTTTAATTGACCGGGTGGGATACCGCATCCTTACAAACAATCTGGCCGAAGGCGGTGCCTGCCCATCCTGCAACACACAGGCTGCTGGCATTTGGGAGTAGGGCTGGGGAGAGCTGCCAAGCTGGAAACAAACTATTATAAGGTGCTGCCATGACAAAAGAAAATGATCAGTATGAAATCCATCGTCAGGAAAGGGATTTTTTGCTGCAAGGGGCCGTGTGGCAGGATTCTCTTTTGCAGTCTTATCGGACTTTGCATACAGCCCTTCAGGCCATTCTGCTGGCCATAGGTATTGGCGTTTTTGCTGCTTTTCTTTCAGCAGAGGCTCCTCCTTTTATAGATTGTTTAGATAAGGGTTTGGCGCCAAGTATTTATTTTATTTTACTATTATTGTTTTTTATATCACATCTTATCATATCTTCCAAAATGCGCAAAATAGTTATTGCTCGTGGTAGAGATGTTGATTACTGGCATAGGGCCATTATAAAAATTGAACGCAATATTCCTGCTGAATTTAGGCATTTTTCTAAATTCAAAATTGAACAAACAATGAAAAGGGCTAAAAATGGTGGAAATTTTAACTTTAAGGTTATCGCTGAAAACCAAAAAAACTTTCTCTCGGACACAATAGGTGGCCCAGAGTATACCGATGATTTTGTTGATAATATCCTAGGAAAGGGAAGGGGACACACAAGAAAGGTGGTCGATGAGCAAATTTTTTGTGGCATCACATTTTTTTGGTCTGTTTTGGTCTTTATGGCCCTAATTGCACTTAAAATAGCAATAGAGGTTAGTTAAAATGATAGATAGTTCTTATTAATAGAGCAACTTGCGACATCTCTTTTTGTGGGGAGTTCCAAAATTTCAAAAGCTTACCAGGCCTACTACCATGTTTCTCTGTGCCTGCTCCACCAGAATCTTCATACCGGCCTTTTGCCGCATTTTGCAAAGTTCAAAGCACGGCGATCAGCAAAACGATTCTTTCAGGTTCTTACAAAGGGGATATTCTGCCATGCAAATAGGGGCCATGAACAACCCAACCCTGCCTGTGGAGGCCGAGGTTGACAGAATTGGCAGGGCTGGCTTTGCATTTGTGGACCTCACAATGGAAGGCCCGGCTGCCACATCTTTTGATGCAAAGGCTGTGAAGGGCCTTTTGGAGACGCACAATCTTGGCATTGTAGGCCACACGGACCCGGTGCTGCCCTGGGCCTATCCTCTGGAAGGGGTCAGGCGGGCCTGCTTTGACGAGCTTTGTCGCTGTGCGGATATTTTTGCAGAACTTGGGGCCAAAATAATGAACATTCACCCCTGCTACCAGGCCCCGCCTGCTGCAAGGGAAAAAATTGTCGAGTACAATGCTGCGGCCATTGTACCCATTGCAGAGGCAGCCGCCCAAAGGGGGCTGGCGCTGGCCCTGGAGAATTTTCTGCCGCCATTTGCAAGTGTGAATACATTCGGGCGGCTGTTTGAAGCAGCCCCGGCCTTGAAGCTGCACCTTGACATCGGCCACTGCAATTTGGGCGGGGATAGTGCTGATGCCTTCTGCAAAGCCTTTGGCAAAAGGCTTGTTCATGTTCACTGCTCGGACAACCGGGGCAGGGCTGACGACCACATGCCTTTAGGCGCCGGGAGCATTGACTGGAGGCAGATTGCAGCAACCCTTCTCCAGGCTTCCTACAACAGCACGGTGACACTTGAGATTTTTTGTGCGGATGCGGAAATGGGGGCAATTTATCTTGAGCATAACAAAAGATATTTTGCCAGGATCTGGGATGAAGCAAAAGGATAGGGCCTTTGTATTTGAAAAAGAAGTTATTTGTTGGGCTACGCAAACCCGGAAGAAGGGCAGGGGCTTTTCTGCAAATCCGCACGGGCCGGATTTGCTATCCCAACCTACTTGCTTGCTGGCTTTTTGTTGGGCTACGCTTGCCTTTGGCTGCGCTAGCCCAACCTACGATTTTGCCCAACCGCGCCTCTGGCCCGTCATCCCCGCGAAAGCTTTGGAATCCAGAGTTATTCCGGTCTTGTAGAGGGTCGCTTCGCCGTCATCCCCGCGAAAGCGGGGATCCAGAATAAAATGGTTGTTTTTTTCGTGTGTTTCGTGCTTTTCGTGGTTAAATTTGCTGTTTTTTCCAAATGCTTCCGGCTTTAAGGCCAAAGGCCATAACCCTTGACCCGGCCTGCTTATTGATGTAAAGGTTTTATTTAAAGCACAAAGCCTGTTTTGCTGCGGATAATCTCAACTTCAACAAGGAGAAAACCATGCAAGCCTTCATCAAGTCCCCTGTCACAAGGCATCTGGCACTGTTGGTTGCAACGCTCATGTTCATGCTTGGGGCAGCCCCCAGGGTGGATGCTGCCATGATAAGCTCCATGCAGTCTTTGGATGGTGCGCGCGCCCAGGATATGGGCACCATCCGCCAGGCCCTTGAAAACAAGCAGGTTGAGGCCCGTTTGAGCGCCCTGGGCTATTCCCAGGAAGAAATCGCCCAGAAGTTGA
>JASEHB010000392.1 GCA_030018745.1 Desulfatibacillaceae bacterium
ATCCGCCGGGTGATGAATGACCCGGAGCTGCGGCAAAAAGAGGCCGAGTCGGCTGTTGTGAAAATAGCCGCCGCAGATGAGGAGAAGCTTGCGGGCGTTGACCGGCACCTTGCCATCCACATGAGCAAGGGCTTTGTCACCGATGAGGAGGTGGCCAAGCTTGCCGAGCTTCACGGGGTGGATCAGGACGCCGTTAGAAAGCGCCTTCGCCGCAAGGAGGAGGAAAAGTTCGCGGAGATTGATCAGCAAATCGGCATCCGCATGACCAAGGGCTTTATCACTGAAGATGAAATATCCAAAATAGCCAAGGCCCATGTGGTCCCGCCCGACCTGGTGCGAAAGCGCGTTACCGGTACCATCAAAAAGGAGGGCGAAGCTGCCGCCCCTGCCGCGGGCAAAGGTCTGGACCCGTCCCTTGCCAAGGTCATCCAGTCAAGCCTTTCCGTGACCGGCCATGCCAGCCTTTACGATTTTCTTGGCGTGGAGCCTAACGCCAGCCTCAAGCTCCTTCAGAAAAAGGCCCACAAAAAAGAGGCGGATCTGCTCAAAATAGGCCGCAAGGATGCCGTGGTCACGGCAAGCCAGTCTCTGGCCGGGCATTGCGTCTCCATTTTCAAAAACGAGCAAAGCCGCCAGGCCTATGATGTCTCCCTTGCCAGAAGGCACCTCACGGCCTTTGATGCAGACATTGATATAGCTGGCATGGAAGGGCACATACGGGCCGAGTACATGAGCACCCTGCTCCAGAGCGCATCCCGCTTTGGCATGGATGAAGATGAGGCCCTGCGCTACATACAGGACTACGCCGCCCAAAAAGGCTGGACTCTTGAGGGCGAGGCAGAGGCGAAAAAGAAGCCGGTCAACAAAAAGCTTTTGGCCGCCATTGCGGCAGGAATTTTCATTATTGTTGCCGGAGCGGGGATTGGAGCTTTTTTATTTCTGCGCGCCCAGAGCCAGGCCGCCCAATTTGATGAGCTTGCCAGGCAGGTCGCCGAGGCCCCTGGTGTGGAGAGGAAAATCGCCCTTTACCAGAACTATGTTTCCGGCCCCCAGACCAAGTACACCCAGGAAGCCCTTACGGCAATAGCGCAGCTCAAGAGCCAGGCCGTTGCACGGGATTTTCAGGTTGCCCACAATCAGGCCCGGCAGCTTGTGGAGGAAGGCAACCTGCACGAGGCTGTTGCCAGCTATGACAAATTTTTAGAGGCCCATCCCGGCTCCGGCCAGGCGGCTTCGGCCAATGAGCAGAGAACCCAGATATTGCGCCAGATAGACCGGGCCGACTTTGAAGCCCTTGAAAAGCTTGCAGCCCAGGATGTGGAAACCCGCATGAGGGCCTATGTACGCTACTGGACAGCCCATCCCCAGGGGCTTCACAAGGAGGAGGTCAACCGCTACATTTTAAATGCAGCGGAAGAATATTACATTGCCGTCAAAAAGCGCGTGGATGAAGCAGCTGCAAAGGAGGACTGGGCCGAAGCCTTAAAATGGGTATCTGCCTATCTCAACATCTACGAGGGCAAAAACCCCCGCGCAGCCCAGATGGTGGAGTTAAGGGACCGCTACTCCACCTATCTGCGGGAGGCCCGCATCTTCGAAGGCCTTGTACAGAAGGCCAGAGAAGCGGGAGCCGATTATGATGCCGCCATACAGGTTTACCGCGAGTTCCTTCAGGCCTACCCTGGAACCCATGTGGAAGGCAAGATAGCAACCGCCATTTCCAGGCTGGAGCAGGAAAAGGAGCGGGTCCGGGTGGAGAGCATGAAAAACCAGGTTCGCAGGGCCATCGCCAGCATTGACCGATTTGTGGAGCAGCGGCCCGGAACGATTTTTGACAAGGTCACGGGCCTTACCTGGACCATGCTGGATTCTTCCGAATTCACAGGCGGCTGCATGAACTTTGAGAGCGCCAAGCTGTATGTTGAAAACCTTGATGAAGGCGGCTACAAGGACTGGCGTCTGCCAACGCCCCAGGAGCTTAACGCCCTTTACAAGCAGCGGCCCGCCCTCCCTGCCGGGGAGGAGAAAACCTTCTGGACATCAAAAAGCTTCAGGGCCTACCGGGATGACAGGTGGATAAATGTTGTGGAGGTGGTTGACAACAGGCCGGATACCGCCCAGACACCTGAAACCCGCGACTCGCGGGAATGCCATGTTGTGCATGGAGTAAGGTAGGCAGGGCAGAAGGCTTTTTTATAGCGCCCTGCTCCATAAAACCACAAAACGCCAGACAGCATCCAAATCTTGTTTTTTTGGGGAGGGCTTTTACGGCCCTCTCCACGCCCTGCCTTTAATTTTTCAGGCCGAAATCTTACACCATTGCAGCCAAACCCTTTGATGCTGATGCCCTTGGGCACGGCATCAATGCTTTTGGCTTTTTTAACTGCCCTTTTTGCCGCCCCTTTCACTGATCAGACCTGCAGCCAGACCAGCCACGCCCAAAACCAGGCCCAGCACAAGAAGCTCAAGCGGGGGGTTGCCGAGGGTGTTGGCCCTCACATGGAGCACGGCCCAAAGAAGAGGCCCTGCAGCGCAGAAGCCCACCAGGGCAAGCGCCCACATTGCCCAGCTTTCGCCCCTGCGCCAGGGAATTGCTGCAAGAAAGGCCATTGCAAGCCCTGCTGCCAGGCAGCCTCCTCCCACAGCGTTTACAAGCGCCCGGAAAAGGGCTTGGTAATTGGGGGATATATGCTCCCATGAGGTTTCCAGGGCAGCAAGGTGGTAGGGCAGAAGGCCCGGCCAGAAAAGATAAACAAGGCCGGTGACCAAAAGCCCGGCAGCGGCAATTGAATAGAAAACAAGAGAAAGCTTGTGGGCCATGATCTCAAGACTCCGCAAAGTTAAGGCAAGAAAAAAACTGTAGTTGAGCAACTACCGGAAACGGCAGAAGGATAATACCTTGCAGATGAACAAAAAGACAACAGGCCATATGCAAAATCAGGGCAACCGCATTTGGAAAAAAACCCGTCATTTAAGGCAGACGGGTGCTGTAGAAACCTTTGCCGCTGTTGAGCTTAAAATCCATGCAGTGCGCAGTCGAAAGCTTTGGTTTTGTTTCAATAAGGATAACAGTCAATTTTATTCTGGATACCCGCCTGCGCGGGTGTGACGGCTTTTGCTTTCCTACCGCCCACCGGCTTGCGGGGGCGCGCCGGGGCGAAGGGCACCAAAGGGCAAAATGGAAAACGGCCCTTTTGTTGGGCTACAAAAATCCGGAAACAGGATTTTGCCTTCCAACGGCCTTGATTTGCCGGATTTTCTAGCCCAACCTACGATTCCGCTATAGTCCAACCTGCGATTCCGCAGGAAGGGCTTTTGTTGGGTGAACCTTCCGTTTCACGCAAGAACCACCCAACCCATGCTCGGCATACAGGAGGGCGGTTCCAGGCGTCCGCCTG